>JAHWGK010000045.1 GCA_020054495.1 Thermoplasmata archaeon
AAAAATTCCTATGACAAAATCTGGAACTGATCCGCCTTCTGTTGATGTTCCACCCAACAAAGAAATGAATATTACTATCCATGGAACTATTCCTGCGATACATCCAATTGTATATGATGTCCAATTCATTTTTTCTGTTTTTTGGTTATGCAGTTCCATCATTAGACCCATAAGATTCATTACTGCTGTAAGTGTAAATAAAGCAAGAAGTGTTCCAAAATCATAAATTGATGTAAGCATAGCAATGATCACTATCATTAAAGATGCGCTTATGGAATATTCATACCATCTATATGGATTCATACCTTTTTTTAGATGTTTAACGTATTTTTTGTATAGAACTGTACCAATTAAGACATGTGCTGCTGCAGAAATTAGTAGAAATAATGCTATTAATGGAGCGATTTGGATTTCAAATAATGTTTCTGACGCTGGCGTTATTGCCATTGTATTTGTATCAAAAAAAGGATATGAACGGGTGACAGGTAATGAAAATCTTTTACTTAAGTATAATATCATAAAGGCTTGTGATATATGCACTACAAACATTGCTAAATTAAACCTTTTTAAAAAAATAAATTTTTTTTCATCTGGATCGGTCATAATAATATTTCCCCCAATTTTTTGTTGTTTTTAATTGTTTATCCCTATAAATAGATTTGTATATTAGATTTTAAGATATTGGGAGCAATGCCTAGCAGGTTTACTTGTTTCACCATGAGAAAAAATCAACGGGCCTGGCGGGTTAAGACTATTTTACAGGAGGGATACTGTATTTAAAAACTTTATTTTTTGTTTACCTGCATCTATCGGTTGGAGTATTAACTAAAAATATTAGATAAAAAAATCTTTGATGTAATTATTTTATTTTAAATTCCTTCATTTTGTAAAGACTTAGGCCAATAAATATCACAGTTAGTAATTGAAATAAAGTGAACATTCCTACCATTATCATATCTCCTTTTTCTGCGTAATAACCAGTACTAACAATAACGGTATACAATAGCATTCCCATAGATATCAAAAATATATGAAAGCCCCATCCGCGTTTTGTAAAAAGACCAAATCCACCAATTAACAATAATATCGCTGTGAGAAATTCTCCAATTAGATGATACGTTATTCTAATCGGCTCTGTATTGATTTCTGGGACTTGATCAGTTGCAATAAATGAAAACCACATACCAATCATTGCAATTCCAATGATGATTGAATAAATTGCTGCAATTTTTTGTAATCCCATGTTCTCGTCATCTCAGTGTTTCAATATATCGAATAATTAAACTTATAATTTTCTTATCTTTTTTCACTTTCTCTTACATTCCAATCTCGTTATTTTTTTTTCATATTCAAAAATAGTTAAAATATGAGAACCAACATTAAGTTATGATATGGCCATTGTAAGAAAGATCAAAGGGATATTTCAACTCTTTCGGGTGGAGCTCCCTTTTGCGGCAGGGCTCTGTGTAATCGCTGGTGAATTAATTGTTGCTGGAAGATTCATTTATCCTCATGAATTGGTTCTGGGATTCCTAGTTGGTTTTTTCATTTCAAGTTCTTCACTCATTTTAAATGATTATTTTGATATTGAAAGTGATAAAATTAATGCTCCAACACGGCCGTTGCCATCGGGAAAAGTGAAACCATCGGAAGTAATTGTTCTAACAATCATCACAACCTTAATCGGACTTGTTGCAGCATGGTTGATTGGTATCATTGCTTTTGTCGTGGCAATTGTATTCTGGGTAATTGGTTTTTTATATAACTGGAAACTTAAAGAAACGGGGCTGCTCGGTAATTTCATGGTGAGTTGTTCGGTAGCAATTACTTTTATTTTTGGTGGCATTGTTGTTGGTGAGCCTTTGAATAAAATTGTATGGTTTTTTAGTTTTATTGTGTTTTTTATTGACCTTGGTGAGGAAATTGCATCAGATGCAATGGATGAAGAAGGTGATAAAAAAAGAAGGTCAAAATCGATAGCTATTACAAAAGGGAAAGAGTATGCTATTCATATTTCAAGTGGTTTATTTGCTGTCGTCGTTGTGATAAGCTTTATCCCCTTTATCCTCCAATGGTTGGGGATTGCATATCTTGTCATGATAACAATTATGGACACGATTATTATTTTTTCTACCATAAAATTGTTAAACAGCAAAACATCGAAAGAACGTCGTCTGTATCTTCGTTTGATCTATTTAGGGGCAACAGTTAGCCTGCTTGCATTCATTATTGGGCAATTTCTTGTATGAGTTAATTTCAATTCTGTTCACATGACTTATGAGCCTGACGGGTTAGACCTGTTTTTACAGGAGAAACACTGCAGTTAGAACGTCAATTTTTCGTTTGTATGTGGCTATCTGTTTGATGTAATACTCAAAAAATATTTTGAGGTTTCTACCATAAAATTTTTTTGTTAATATCCAGCAAAAACGTTTTTAATGATTCTCGATTCAGCTTTTCTTAAATGTTCAATTGCTGTAGACTTACTTATTCCAACTTTTTGTGCTAGTTTATCTGTATCAATTTTACGTGGATAATTATAGTAGCCCATTTTTTTCGCTTCAATTATTACCTCTTTTTGTTTTTCTGTTAGGCATGATAATGCACTTTGCCATTCAAAGTCAGCGTCCTGAAAGCTGATTTGTTTGATTTTTCCTGCGAGCTTTATCGCCTTTAAGAATTTTTGCAGTTCTTCATTTGTTCCAATCACGCTGATAACCATTTTCTCTTTGGAGAAAATAGATGGTGTTGTCCAAATAATGTTTAAATCAAGTTTTTTTGCTAAGTCTTCTATATCTTTATAGTTTGCTAAAGGTAATTGTGCTTTTACCAAACATGTATATTTGTTTTCATCTCTTTTTAAAATTGTGATTATTTCTGCATAGTCGGATAGATCAATATCATCTATTGTATATTCTTTCTTCATTTCAATATTTAATAAAACAACTTTTAGTCCTTTTTCAAAATCTAATTTTAGAATTTCTATAAGTTCAATTGATTCCACTTTAGAAAATACTTTATCAATTTTTACAATTTCTTCTACTTGATTGGAAAATTCGATTTCAATAATTGCTTTTCTCATATCATTCTATATATCCTTTGAGTATATAAAGACCGCTATATAAACGGCAGTAATTATAACTATAGACTACACTCATAAATATATAGTGGAAAAAGGGTGATCGTATGAATAAAAGAAACAAAGAACAATTTATTAAATGTCCTAATTGTGGAGAGATTGTGCATATTCAAGGTTCATCTGGTGAGAAAAGAGAAATTATTTGTCCTAAATGTGATTTCAAAGGATCTTTTGAATTTCCTAAGGTTGAAAAATCTGTAAAAGAAAATGGAAATAATAGATTGTTGGGAAGAATGATTACTTTTTCAACTAGACACCCGGGAAAGACTTTATTGATATTTTTAGCTATTACCTTTATTTTTTTGATCCCAACATCTCAGCTTACAATTGATTCCAGCATGGGAGGTATGCTTGGAGAAGATATGCCAGATGAAATTCAGCAATTTGTTGAATTATCAGAATTGTTTGGTGAACAAGAACTAGTGACAGTTGTTGTAGATGCAACAGATAGCGATGAAGAAACAGCAATTAGTTATTTAGAAGATTTAAGTGTTGAACTTGAAAAATACTCGTATTACAAGGATATTAAATTCAGTCAGAGTATGGATTTTACTGATGATCAAACCATTTTGTATCTAACTGAAACATATCTTTATTTCTTACTTGATTCTGAAGCGTCTGTTGAATCTGCCCAAGAAAATTACACTCTATTAATGGGTACAATAAATCAACCTACTTATTTTGTTTCAGAAAGTGGTAATATCTACTTGTTGAATTTGATTTTAAATGTTGCAATTGACAGTTTGGACATTAGAGTTGATGTAATTGAAACTGTTAAAAATAGTATGGTAAATGTGCAGAATTCTAAACCTTTGTATACCAATCTTGAAGTTGGTTATACGGGCAGTATGGTTGTAATGGATTACGAGGGAGATCAATTGGCAATGGATGATATGGCTAAAGCTTTCGTTGTAACATTTATTTTTATATTAGTATTGTTGTTTGTTTCGTTTAGAAGTCTTTCACTACCTGCTCTTGCTCTCATTCCTCTTATTTGTGGAATAATTATTACAGCCGGATCTATCTATTTAATATATGGTTCGTTAAGTATTATGTCTGCGGTTTTTGCAGTTCTTTTAATGGGTCTAGGTATTGATTTTTGTATACATTTACTCACACGTTTTATGGAGGAAATGGAAGTCTCTGATGATATTCAGGCGGCATTTAGAAAAACCTCAGTAAATACAGGTAAGGCGATAATTCTTGGAACTCTTACTACTGCTACAGCATTTGGTGCTCTTATGTTTAGTAAAATTCAGGGAATGCATGAGATGGGAGTGGTTCTTGCGATAGGTTTAATTGTTACTCTTATTTGTGTGTTCTTTATCCTCCCTGCTCTTGTTACAATCAGACTTAGATATGGAAAACTCAGGTCAAAACTTCATAAGAGATCTAAATTCAAGATACTTGGATCAGTTGGGAGAGTTACTTCTAGATATGCAATAATTTTTGTTGCAATATTTGTTGTTCTTGGAGTATTTTTTACCTATTCTGCAACTAATGTTGAAATGGAGGGAGATATGCAAAAACTTCAACCAAAAACAGTTCCTGCATATGAACAACTTGAAAAAGTAAAAGAAAATTTCAACTATACTGAAGATTACCTTATATGTATTGCTAGTTCATATGATGAATTAGTTGAACAAGTAGTTTTGTTTGAACAAAACCCTAAAATTATGCAAGTTGAATCAATTCTGAGTTATTTGCCTCAAGATCAGGAAGGAGTTTTAGAGTTATTTGAAAATGCAAAAACTGTTCATCCAGAGTTTTCAGAGATTTCTTGGCTTAATGTTGATTACATGGCTTGGGATGATTTACCTGAAGATGTGTTGAAAAACTGGGTATATAGTGACTCAGATGGTGACTTGTTTTTAATCCGTATGGCTGCATGGGGCAATATTTGGGATAAGGAATACAGGGAGAAATTAATTGATGAATTAGAAGAAGTTAATCCAAATATTGTTGGTAGAGCTATAATGGTTCCAAAGCTCGTTGATATGATGGGTGATGACGTAATTAAAGTCACAATGTTTGCTGGAATTCCAATTTTTATCATAGTGTTTATCGGATTTAGAAAGAAAAATCCGGTCTATGCACTTCTTGCATTAATTCCCGTTGCCTTTGGAATAATTGGATTACTTGCACTAAGTGGCCCTTTTGGAGTAGATCTAAATATGACCTCAATTATAATGATTCCTTTAGTGGTTGGAATTGGAATTGATAATGGAATACACATTTTGCACAGATACAAAGAGGAGGGAAAGGGATCAATTCCACTGGTTGTACAGCATACTGGAAAAGCTATATTTCTAACAACTGCGACAACGTGCCTTGCATTTTCCTCGTTTTTAATCGCAGAGCATCCTGGTATAAGATCTCTTGGTCAAGTTCCAGTTCTAGGTTTAATACTTTGTTTCATTGCTGCTATTATATTCCTCCCTGCGTTCATAGCTGTAATTCTTGATAAGTTGAAAAAATAAAATAATCATCTTAACAGTCATTAGATAACCATATAGAAATGGAATAATATTGCTTAATTATATCACGCCCGCATCGGGATTCGAACTTAAGTTATTACTTTTATAAGATATTTAAACCATAATATGTCATTTTTTCCATTAAAAAAGTACCATGTTAAAAATCAACGGACCTGGCGGGTTAGAAGGATTTTACAGGATGAACATTGCATTTAGAGTGTCTATTTTTCTTTTGTATGCAGTTATTTGTTGGAAGCAACACCTAGCAAGCTTTAGTCTTTAGTTATGCAAAATGATTTGTTTTTCTTAAATCAGTAAATTTCTTGCATTGATCTCATTAGTTTTAATGATGTTTAAAATATCTATGATTTCATCCTGATTATTTTGACATGACTGGTAATCATTATAAAGCGTATTATATGCGTCTGCTGCCTCATCATAACCATGCTCTCTTAAATATTCTGCAAATAACTGTTTCATATTAGCAATATTCCCCCAGCTTGTATCAGCTGTATCATATTCACCGGTTTCAATTTTAGAAATATATGTATCAATATTTTCTTCAATTTGCTCTGAAAGAGACCTTTGCAAAGATACAATATCTGTAAAACTTGGACGGTTCAAATCTGATGTTACTGTTGATGCAAAGAAAAGCATCCAATAAGGCCCTGTTTGCAACTCAAAACCTTCATTAACATCCCCTCCATGCTCCCAAGCACTCAAAAATGTCTCAACTGGTACAGCCATATCAGTAAATTGATCATTGGGAGCATCACCTAGATATGTATCACTAAAATAGATATTAGTCTCATCATAACCAGTTACAACCATAAAATGACTACTCCCGACAGATGCATCCTGGAATTTTTGATTATAACCTTCAAGATAATACAAGTCTAGATGTACTTGGACCGGTTGACCAGAATGCAGTACAGCCTTTAAATATGATAATGCGTCATCAGATGAATAAATCAATTTGCCCACGGCACCATCTAAATAGGTACCATGGTTACCGCCTTGAACATAACCTACAATCCAGCTGATATTAAAATTATTCATAGATGTGACATGAACATCAATTGTATAACGCCCCGCTGGATGCAAAATCTTAGAGTACGAGTCGCAAAAAACAGGTGCTCCTAAACCTGCAGATGCAAACACTTCCGGTGTATCAATATCATTATCAAAAA
This sequence comes from Thermoplasmata archaeon, assembly GCA_020054495.1. Taxonomy (GTDB): domain Archaea; phylum Thermoplasmatota; class E2; order DHVEG-1; family DHVEG-1; genus JAGMDE01. Next base: position 6,807 of record JAHWGK010000045.1, read on the forward strand.
ATGCAAGCATCATCGAATATGATTCCAGATAACAAAATCCAGCAACATTTCTTCTTGTAGGTACCTCCAATCTGATTTCTGGGGGGAGATCAGTAATACTTAGCTCGGTATAATCTGGCACTGAAGAAACATCAGATGAATCTCCGTTATTATCGATAATATTGTTATCATTATCATTTGTATCATCTTTCTGATCTGTACATCCGCTTAAAACTGTAAAAAGCATTATTAAAATCATTAACAAAGACAATATTTTTTTAAACTCCATCTCTCCAACACCTGATAATTGTAATAGATGCCATATTTAAATAGATAACAATAAAAAAATGGTAAAAATCATCACATTTAATAGCAAAATTTCCTTTTTTGCAGGGTAAAAATTCAACGAGCCTGGCGGGTTAAGGGAGTTTTACAGGAGAAAAACTGTATTTAAAACTCCCATCTTGTGTTTGTATGCAGCTATCTATTAGAAACATCTTTGCAAATACTTCACCAAAACCCATTTTACCCCTACAAATTATAAAAAATAGAAAATTATATAAATATGTAGGGGTAATTACTGTTTATGGTTTCAATAAAGAAAAAAACCATAAGCGGAAAAACATACTATTATCTAGAACACAGTTATAGAAAAAATGGACAAGTCTACAAAAAAGAAAAATACCTTGGCAATAAACTACCAAAAAATATAGAGAAATTAAAAGAAGGATTACTTTTGGAACTATATGAAGACTTATGGTTTAAACAATTCAATGAAATAAAAAATAACTTCAACAAAGAAAAAAAGAAGATACCAAAATCAATAGAAAAAAAAGATATAGAAAATTTCTCAATAAAATTCACTTATGCCACAAATCGTATAGAAGGATCGACTTTAACACTTAGAGAGACAGCATTACTTCTTGAAAAAGGAATAACTCCCTCTAGACGACCAATTGAGGATGTAAAAGAAACTGAAAAACATCAAAAAGTATTCTATGAAATGCTCTCATATAAAAAAGAAATTTCTCTTGCAACGTTATTGAATTGGCATAAGCAAATCTTTGAGGAAACAAAAAAAGAAGAAGCAGGCAAAATAAGAGATTATCCCATAGAAATCTCAGGTAGTAGATATAAACCACCATATCCAATTGAACTTGATTTGTTACTTACAGATTTTTTTGATTGGTACAAAAAAAATAGGAATAAAATACATCCAGTATACCTAGCAGCACTAGTTCACTTAAAATTTGTAACTATTCATCCATTTGGAGATGGAAACGGTCGTATCTCTCGGTTATTTATGAATTATGTACTTAACAAACGTAGATGCCCAATGATAGTAATAGACTACACTGATAGGAATAGTTATTACAATGCTCTAGAACGCAGTCAATTAACAAAAGATGAAAGTATTTTTACATTATGGTTATTTAAAAGATACCTCAAAGAATATAAAAAATATCTGGAATAGTTTACCCCTACATTTATGATTATTTTATAAAATATGCTTATGTGTAGAGGTAAGTTTCAACGAGCCTGGCGGGTTAGGCCTGTTTAACATGAGGGGAACTGCATTTAAAAGACATATTTTATGGTTGTCTGCAGCTATTTGTTGGAAGCAATACTTTGTTACATTCTTTGTTCATTCGTGTCTTGTTAGTGATAAAATGGGTGATAATTCAGCAAAAAAACTTGGTTGGAAAAAAGACTGGCCTTCATTATTTTATCTTGTTTTAGCAAGTACTGGTTTTATTGTATCAATATATGATTTCTGGAAACTTCAGAATCTAAGTTTCCAAATAGGAATCATGTTAGTACCTGCTATTCTATTGTTAATTATGGGTGGAACGTTGAGGATTACAAGTAGAAAGGCATTGTTAAAAGCTGGATTTACTATGGTAGGTAGTGGCAAGTTACAGATTGTCGAGAACCATCGACTACTTACAGATGGAGTGTATAGTCATATTCGTCATCCTTTATATCTTGGCGAGATAACTAGGAACATTGGATTTGCTCTTTTATTTTCAAGTCTGTATGGTTTAGCTGTAATGATAATTGCAAGTCTATTTTTAATTATGAGAATTCATATTGAGGAAAAAATGCTGACCTCTCAATTTGGAAAGGAATATGAAGAGTATATGAAAAAAACCTACAAACTTATACCATATATTTACTAGATTGGAGCAATACCTAACAAGTTTTAATCTTTAATTATGCAAAATAATTTGTTTTTCTTAAATCAGTAGATTTCTTGCATTGATTTCATTAGTTTTAATGATGTTTAAAATATCTATGATTTCATCTTGGTTATTTTGGCATGACTGGTAATCATTATAAAGCGTATCATATGCATCCGCTGCCTCATCATAACCATGCTCTCTTAAATATTCTACAAATAACTGTTTCAAATTAGCGATATATCCCCATTTTGTATCAGCTGTATCATATTCACCGCTTTCAATTTTAGAAATATATGTATCAAGATTTTCTTCATTTTGTTCTGAAAGGGACTTTTGCAAAGATACGATATCTGTAGAACTTGGACTATTCAAATCTGATGTTACTGTTGATGTGAAGAAAAGCATCCAATAAGGTCCTGTTTGCAGCTCAAAACCTTCACTCATATCACCTCCATGCTCCCAAGCACTAAGAAATGTATCAACCGGTACAGCCATATCAGTAAATTGATCATTTTGAGCATCACCAAGATACGTGTCACTAAAATAGATGTTAGTCTCATTATAACCAGTGACAACCATAAAATGACTACTCCCAACAGAGGTTTCCTGGAATTTTTGATTATAACCTTCAAGATAATACAAGTCTAGATGTACCTGGACCGGTTGACCAGAATGTAGTACAGCCTTTAAATATGATAATGCGTCATCAGATGAATAAATCAATTTGCCCGCGCCCCCATCTAAATAGGTGCCATGATTACCACCTTGAGCATAACCTACAACCCAGCTGATATTAAAATTATTCATAGACGTGGTATGAGCATCAACCGTATAATGTTCCATTGGACGTAAACTTTTAGAATATGAGTCGCAAAAAACAGGTGCTCCTAAACCTGCAGATGCAAACACTTCTGGTGTATCAATGTCATTATCAAAAAATGCAAGCATCATCGAATATGATTCCAAATAACAAAATCCAGCAACATTTCTTCTTGTAGGTACATCCAATCTGATTTCTGGGGGGAGATCAGTAATACTTAGCTCGGTATAATCTGGCACTGAAGAACCATCAGATGAATCTCCGTTATTATCGATAATATTGTTATCATTATCATTTGTATCATCTTTCTGATCTGTACATCCGCTTAAAACTGCAGCAATCATTAATAAAATAATGAGTAAAGCCAATATTTTTTTCATTATTCCATCTCTCCTATATTACATGAAAAAGGACTTTTATGTATAAACGTATGGAGCAATATCTTTAAAATACTTTGGAGCAAAATCTAACGAGCCTGGCGGGTTAAGGGGATTTTACAGGAGAAGTATTGCATTTAAAAGCTCTATTTTTTGTTTGTCTGCAGCTATCTGTTGAAGTAATAACTAGCATTTTTTAATTTAACTGAAATATTTATTAATTCCCTTTTGTTTATACTATTTGAGGAGATGGGATGAAAAAAGAATTTTGGATATTTGTAACTCTCTTATTATTGGTTATAAGTTTATTTAGTGGATGTGTTGACGAATCTGAAAATCAAGATGATAATCAAGGTGATGATAATAATTTTATTCCACCAGAAAATGGAAACAATCAAAAACCTGATGATTTCTATAACGTAGATGTTGTAAAAACAGGTAGTTCTTATCAAACAGTTGAATCAAAACCCACTTCAGGTTGGTTTACAAATGGTCAGGATGCAGATATTTTAGTTAACTGGTTTGGTTTTGAAAACTCTGGAGGATCTTCGCGTCTTTATCATCCAATGGGTATAACAAATGATGGTCAACATCTTATTGTTGCGGATACATGTAATAACCGTATTTTGATTTGGAATTCTTTACCAACTAGTAATGTTGCACCTGATGTTGTCCTTGGTCAGACTGATTTTAATACAAATACACCAGGTACTGCTCAAGATAAACTTCGGTGGCCTGTTGATATTGCAACAGACGGTGAAAAATTTTGTGTTGCTGATGCATATAATGATCGTGTTTTGATTTGGAATAGTTTTCCAACAAGCAATGGAGAGCCTGCTGATTTGGTTTTAGGTCAGGTTGATTTTGTTACAAAAACTGAAAATATTGATGAAAATTCAGTTGGTTGGCCTTGGGCTGTTTGGACTAATGGTGAGAAACTAATTGTTGCAAGCACAGCAGGTTCCAGTGTTCTTATATGGAATAGTTTTCCAACTATAAATAACCAAGATCCTGACCTTGTTTTGACAAACAGTGATTTTGGTACGCCTCGTAACATTGAGTCAGATGGTGAAACATATCTAGTAATTGGTGATCATAATGCTCGTGGAGCCGGTCGTGGTGGTAACTTTGTTTGGCATAGTTTTCCAACAAGTAATATTGATTATGATGCATATTTTGGTGGTGAAGTGCTTTGGTGCTCAGAGGTAATCGGAGATGATCTTTACGGAACTCCAGGCAGCTCTGTTGTTAAGATTCCTGATTTTCTAGAGTTAGACGGAGATCATGAAATATTACAGATGGACCAAGAAGGTACTGCTGTAACTTTACCTGATATTTCTTTTCAATCCGGTGATGGTGCGGGTCTGACATATTTTAGTGATGGTTCTACTGAAATAAGCTACTTTTGTCTTTATAATGGCGGTAGAATTGCAGGTTATTTGAGTAAACCTGAAGGCCGTGAGCCTGATTTTACTATTGGTTCAAGCTCTAATGTAAATCCTCTTGTGGAGGAATTTTATTTTATGGATAACCCTGATCCAATGGTGTATGATGACTCCTTGGTTGTTCTTTGTGGTTTTACTCATAGGATTGAGCTCTGGAATAGTTTGCCTGATGAAACTGGTGCAACACCTGATATTGTTTATACATTAAACTTTGAGCCTATTAGTTGTGCTGTTTATGATGATAAACTCTATGTTATTGGTCGAGGTGGTCATACAAATGGTGGTTTTCTTGTTTGGAACTGGGATGATTTTCTAAATGGTGAGGGACCAATTGTTAATCTTGGTGAGAAAATCGGTGATATTGAAATCAGAGAAGGTGATGGAATTGCTTTTGATGAGCAATATGCTTATATTACTGCAAATGGAGTTCTCTATGTCTGGGAGCATCCTTTTGATTGGAATAGTACTACCGTAAATACTATTGATTTAACAGGTGATTTAGGTCAGATTTCTAGTAATGGTGAAACATTAGCTGCTGAGTTAAAAGGCGTTACTAATACTATTGTTTTATTTGATGTTGATACAATTACTGATGATAATCCAAGTTACTTTGAGTTGCTAAGTGGTTTTTCTGGTGTACATTTCAATCTCCCAAGTGATGTATTTATAAATGATGATTATCTTTTTGTAGCTGATACTAGTTTTTATCGAGTACTTGCTTGGAATAGTATACCAACATCAAGTGAAGATCAACCTGATATTGTATTAGGTCAGGAAAACTTTGATTCTTATTTATTTCCCAAGTTTACAAGAGATGGATTATTTATGCCTGCAGGTATATATTTTGATGGAAGTTATCTTTGGGTTGGTGAGTTTAAGTTTTCACATAGAGTTTTGAGATATTCGATTAAATAAGAAAATGGAAGCGTTACATAGCAATTTGTCAATTTCAATAAAAAAAAATTCAACGGACCTGGCGGGTTAGACCTGTTTTACAGGAGAAACACTGCATAGAATGGGGTGTTTTTAACCTTTGAATGTTACCGATAAAAAATTTTGTTTTTCTCATTATTTTTTATCACTTCATCTATCAGGCAAACGAGATTTGGACATTTTTTTACAGCAATTGTTTGTTTTTTTCCGAACGTTTTCAGACCGTATATAAATGAAAGGCGATATACAGGGAACCTAAGGTTAATAAAGATGAATGATGGAGCAAAACAATTTATGGCTATGATAATCATTATTTCAACTATTGTTGTAGTTGTAAATATTCTTACAGAAGGAGTAGTTTTTTAAAGAAATAAAGGTTATGAAACTGTTAGAAAGGAGAAGAATGACATGGTGAAAGAAAAAGAACATATGAATGTTGGAATTGCATCCATTATCTCAGGAATATTAGGTCTAATTCTCTATTTCATAGGTTTGTTTTTCTATTCATTCGTAGATAATAGACTTTATGGAATCATTATTGGAATAATTCTAGGTATAATAGCAATAATTCTTGGGTATTTGGCGAAAAAGCAAGGAGATAATTATGGAACCTACGGGATGTCACTTGGCGTTTTAATACTTATTGTTGGAGTACTTACATTCTTACTTACCACCCCGGCTTATGTTGAGACGAGTTACTCTACCTAATGCTAATTGTTTACAGAAACAATGCGATTATCTCCGCATCCATCAGACAAATTTACTATTTTTTCCACTTTTTAAATTATTATGTTAAATATTAACACGAGCCTGGCGGGTTAGAAGGATTTTACAGGAGAAAACATGTATTTGAAACGTCTATTTTTCGTTTGTATGCAAATCTGCTGAGAGGCAAACAGTTTAATAGGAGAAAATCAAGGTAAAACATAAGTGATTTTTTATGGTTTTATTTTCTCAATGAGTTCATCTATGAGTTGATATCGTTCTTGTGGCAAAAGATTTAAATATCGATATTATATTAACAATTGTTAATCACATATAGTACCACAACAAAAATTAAAAAAACAAGAGGTGAAAAAATGAAAAAAACTATAATGGCTGTTCTTGTAGCCTTATTGGTTATAGGTATGGTCAGTACAGTATCTGCAGGCCAAAATGGAAATGAATATGCGAACAATCAAGAAGATGGGCCACTCAGAGACGGCTCATGTAAAGATCCTGACACCACATCGAGTATATTGTCAGATATATGGAATGGCGGAAACGGACATGGTGATGGACTACATCTTCAAGATGGTAGCGGTGACTGTCAGTGTTGATTAAGTAAGATTAACATCTTACTTTTTTATTTTTAAACCCTTTTTTTATTTTGTTTTCTTGGCATAGATGCTTTTCCTTTAAGGCTGTTCGATTTGGATTGGAAACTTAAATTTAACTTTTCGGAACAAAATTTTTCAGAACTCTGCAAACATATTAATTCTGTTAAATATTGCATATTCCAAGGCAAAAATAGGGGTAGAAAAAAAGTGTCACTATCTCAAAGAAGGATTAATATACCTAAAAATCCTTTTAGCAGGGTTTGGAACTCTGCGGTTGCTCCACAACCTTGCTCTTCGGGTGTCATATAACAGCAGATAGAAGGCTTCACTACGCTCCGCCCAAATTTTCACCTACGGCTCGGATTTCCTTTATCCGCAAGACGTTTCCTGCGATATGTATATAATTTTTTAATTTATATTTTCAAATCTTGTTAGTAAATAACATGGGCCTGCTGAGGGTTATTCTCTCTAATAGGAGATAAACAAGGTAAAATATTTAGCAGATACAATTGTTTTAACACGAATATTATTTCTTATCAGTACAATAAATATTACAATCTTTACAATTACTAATACATGGGTCAAAATGAATGTCTGTTTCACAATTAATGCATTCTTTTTCAATCATGTCTTTTAACTTATGACTTAGTTTATGTGTTTTTTCAACAGACATGTCTTTATCTACTATGAGGTGCATTTTTACATTGTATTTATCAGCGAGTTTTATGATATTAACCTTATGAAACGAAATAATTTCTTTTTGTTTAATTAATATCTTTTCAACAAGCCATTTTTTAAAATCAAGATCAATGTCCTCTTTTGAAGGTTCTATATGAATTATTGATAAAAAACCAGTTTTATTTTTAATTTTATGTTCAAGTGTATCTGCAATTTCATGGGCTTTATCAATTAGCAAATCCTTACTTACATCTGCATGAAATGTAACAATTTTTGTTGTCCCATAATCATGTATCGAGATTTTATGGATACCTATGACGCCTTTTGTATCATCTGCAATATTGTTTATTTTTTCAACAAGATCTTTATCTGGAGAAGTACCAAGTAATAGGTTTGAAGATTTTTTAAATAAATCATAACCAACGTAAATGATTATTATAGCTATAATTATACCAAATATAGGATCTAGTATCAAATATCCATATCTTGCCCCAATAAGGCCTATTGCAACACCAACAGAGGATAAAGCATCAGACCTATGGTGCCATGAATCTGCTTTTAAAACGTCGCTATTTATTTTTTTTGAAATAGTATTTGAATATCTTGCCATAAGTTCTTTTATTAATGCAGAAAAAAGTACAATAAATACTACAAAAAATAGATATTCAACATTTGATAGGCTCTCAAGATTTAGAATTCTTTCAATTGATTGTTCTATAAAACTAAAACCAACAATTGCCAGAAGAACAGCAATAATTATTGTTGCAATATATTCAGCTCGGCCATGGCCAAAAGGATGTTCTTTATCTGGACTTTTCTTCGCACTTTTAAAGCCAAATATTACAACAACTGAGGTTGCCACATCTGATAGAGAATGAATACCATCTGCAATTAGAGCGATACTATTTATAAAAAGACCTAGAAAAAATTTTAGTAAGAAAATAAAAATATTTCCAACAATTGATACAATTGCCTCAAGATATCCATATTTTGCTCTAATATTTGGATTGTTTATATCTCCATATTCTGGTATTAAAAATGATTTGCTTATCATTTATTATTCCAGTGAATGTAAAATATGGATATAGGTTTTATGTTTTTACATGGGCCTGCTGAGAAGCAAATGAATTAACATGAAAAATTCAACGGACCTGGCGGGTTAGAAGGATTTTACAGGAGAAACACTGCATAGAATGTAGTGTTTTTAACCTTTGAATGTTACCGTTAAAAATTATTTCTTTGATTTAGTTGCTAAATAATAAAGATTCATAACTATCGATAAACCAATAAAGAGCCCTTCTAGAAAATGTGAAATTGAAAAGTCAGAGTAATTAAAATCTGTAAAACGACCAATAATAATTCCGATAGACAAAGATATCATTCCTATTGCTAGACTATTATCTCTAATTTCCATCTTATTATACATCATTTTTTAAAACAAATCTACTTAATATATAGTTTTTGATTTGACACTAAAAATATTCAACGGACCTGGCGGGTTAGACCTGTTTTACAGGAGAAAAACTGTATTTAGAACGTCTATTTTTTGTTTGTCCGCAGCTATATGTTGGAAGCAATACATTGTAATTAATTTTATTAATAGTTAGAAGTTTTAAAATTGTTAGGCGATGTGAATGAAAATACAAATAATAATTGCTTTAGTTCTTATTTTCTCTCTGTTGTTGGTAGGTTGTCTAGACAATAATACTGATTATTCACAGGGTGGCAGCATGACAAGCTACAAGGATCTTCTTCCAGAGAGGCTTTCCAATCTTGGTGAGGATTTTTATCCTAATGATTTAACAAGGGGGGAGATTTTGGCACAGTTGCCGATGGCAGTTAAAAAAACAGGAAATATTGGTACTGATACATGGTCTGGTGTTATACATGTTACCGGTGATTTAGAAGTTGATACTCTTACTATTGAACCTGGTACTATTATTCTTATTGATGCAAATAATGATGATCAACAAAAAGGTGAAGAAAGCAGCGAAGATCCTGTGAATCCTCATGAATTCTTGGGAACAAATTATTCTAAAAATCATATCATAATAAATGTTAAAAATGAATTAAATGCGGTTGGGACGAAGATCAATCCAATAATTTTTACTTCAACTGCTGATGGTCCGTGGCTTGCTGATTGGGATCATTTCGTTTTCCAGAAAGGTGTTCTAAAGTATGCTATTGTTGAGTATTGCTGGGGTATTTCCATTGGGTCATCTGATGTAACTATTTCGCATTGTTTGATAAGGAATATGCTGCAGCAGGGTGTGATGTTTGGTTCGTGGCCTGAAGCTGGCATTAATGGCGAACCAGTTTCTCCCAATATAACTTATAATTTCATGTATAATTTTGGTCATATGGGTGTCCAATCATTTTTTTCAGAACCTTATATTGCTCATAATGTTTTCATTCACAAATTTACAAACAACCCGGAATTGTATGAATGTCTAAATCTTGGGGAGAACGGTGGCCTTGATATTCATGGTGGTAACGGAACAGTTGAATATAATTTTCTTTCATATGGATATAATGCTGATTTGGAAATAGAAATTCAGCTTGGTGGTTCAGGTATTGTTATTTGTGAGGCAATGGCTCCAGAAATCCGTTTTAACACTATTGTTGGTAACAAATGGGGTATTGAGCTACAAGGCGGAATGCCTGTTGTAAATAACAATAACATTTACAACAACGCTGATGGTAATCTTGTGGTGAGAGCAATTTATGCAGAACCTGGTAGAGAAGATAAAACAATGACATATGAGGGTACATTGGATTTTAAAAACAATTATTGGGGAACAACAGAAAAAAATAGGGCTGTCGAAAAAATAAGTTTAGATGGTGATATTGAAATAAACCTTGAACCTATTAGTACAAATCTGATTTCCAATATCGGTCCAGATTGGAATGAGTTCGAATGGTTATATAAATAAGATACGCAAAACCTATGATAAATCAACGGACCTGGCGGGAAGAGGACT
>JAHWGK010000046.1 GCA_020054495.1 Thermoplasmata archaeon
TATTTAATCAGTTATTAAAAGGAGTTAAAGAGCATAAGAACGCTCTTTCAATTTGAAAACTGCAAAAGCTTTGTTATTAATTACATATATTTTTATAAAAAGTCGATAATTACGAAATTGAATGTTAAAGAAGAAAAAAGTAATGCTTACAATATTAATTAGCCTACTACTGTCCTTTGTCTTATATAGTGGCTGTATAGAAGAGACTTCACAGATTGAAGTACCAAAAACAGTTTATATAGATGATGATTATAATAATAAAATCTCTGGGTGGGGTGTTGATCATTTTAATACAATCCAAGATGGAATCGAAAATGTATCTGAAGGCGGAACAGTTTATGTTAACAATGGTATTTATTATGAAAGCATAGTTATCAACAAATCTATAACTTTGATTGGTGAAGATAAAGTCACCACTGTAATCGATAGTAACAAGAAGGGAGATGTTGTGAATATCGTCGCTGAAAACTGTACCATTCAAAATATTAACTTAAGTAATGGAGTTCAATCAGGAGTTAAAATAACTTCAAATGGAGCCACATTAACAAACAATATTTTCTATAAAAATCACTATGGCATCTGGATAAGTTATCTATCAGATAATATAATTTCTAACAATATTATTTCAAACAATGAATATGGTATAAAACTAAGAAGTACCTCTAATAATATTATAAGCTCAAATCAAATTTTATTAAATAATTTAGAAGGTATTATACTTGAATTTCCTGATAATGAAACAATTATAAATAATGTCTTTCAAAACAATGGAATCACAATTACAGGATTATTATCTTCATGGAACACCCTTGTTATTGAGAACAACACCGCAAACGACAGACCTATTTATTACTATAAAAATGAAAATGGGATAACAATCACAAATGACGCAAGTCAGGTAATACTAGCAAATTGTAGTGATTTTGAAATTAATAACATCAATTTTGAAAATATTACAACAGGAATTCAAATTAGTTATTGTTCAAATATTAGAATGGAGAGTAACTACTTTGGATCAAAGATTCAAAATGCCATACAATTATATTACTCTGATAATAGCACCATAAGTAACAACACTATCAATAGTGAAAACAGTATTGAACTAGATGAATCAGAAAACAACATTATCTGGCAGAACACTTTAGGAAACACTGATGTAGCAATTAAAATGACTCGATCAAATTTTAACAATATTTCAGAAAATAATATTTTTTCAAATAGGGAATATGGGCTATATATTCAATCTAATTCTAACAATAATATAATATCAAGGAATAAAATATTTAATAACTATATTGGTTTTCGCTTAAAAGGTTCAAAATTTAATAATGTGTATTATAATGAATTCAACAATAACTCTTACATTGGACTTTATTTATGTTGTGGCGCACAAGACAATACAATCTATGAAAATTCGTTTATTAAAAATTTAAAGCATGTAGATTATACTATTTCCAATGTAAATTATTTTTTTAAAGATGATTTAGGAAATTACTGGGATGATTATCTCGAAAGGTATCCAAATGCTTCTCAATTAAATGGAGTGTGGGATACATCCTATTTAATCCTAAGGAGTACATCCCAAGATAAATATCCATTAGTTGAACCTGTTGATATTTAATCATTTTTTTTCTCTGATTTCATCTCAACATTGCTTAAACCCTTGTTGCTGAGATTCAAAAAGCATACCATACCTATTCACATCACTGATAATAATCTCGAATTTTTTCTTTATATTTTCAGAAGCTCTTACGGGTTAAAGTAAAATATCAAAAGATTACTTACCATATTTCAGATGAATACTAAGAAAAAAAAGAGGATATTCATATTAGATACATCAGCTATTCTATCAGGAAAACCAATTAATTTAGATAAAGCTACAATAGTTACTACACCAGGTATTTCCATTGAGTTGAAACCTGGTGGAAGAGACTATCGATCATTTCAATTCCTGATGGAAAGAGGCTTATCTATTCAATCTCCATCTGGAGAATCGATTGATAAAATTAAAACTATTAGTAGCAAAACAGGGGATGTAACTAGATTATCACAGACTGATATTGAAATTTTAGCTCTTGCTTTAGATATAATCAAAGATGTTGAAAAAGAGGTTATTGTTTTAACTGATGATTATTCAATCCAAAACGTTGCTAATGTTATGAATATAAAATTTGAAACTATAAGTCAACCTGGAATAACAAAAAGGTTTAAATGGACCTGTCGATGTCGTGGGTGCGGAAAAAAATACAAAGATAATATAAAGATTTGTCCAATATGCGGAGCAGAAACAAAAACTGTAATCTCTAGCAAAAAAATCATTGAAAAATAATGTGGTTAGAAATGAGCTTCAAAGATATTTTTAAAAAGTTTAAAGGAATTTTTCTAAAATTTTGGCGTAGTGATGGTAAAGTATCTTTGATCAGGGATGTTTTTATTGCTTTGTTGCTTGTTTTGATAATTTTAACTGCGTTGTGGTCATATACTGGTCAGTGGTTTGGTGCGCCTATGGTTGCTATAGAGTCAGGTAGCATGATGCATGAAAATGAACCTTTTGGTAGATTTGGCACAATTGATGCAGGTGACATGGTCCTTCTTGTAAAAGTGAACAGTAGGAGTGATATTGTAACTTATGCAGATAAAGACTCTGATAACTTTAATTATGGTAAGTATGGCGATGTAATTGTATATCGCCCTTATGGTTATGAAGGTAGGGATCAGATTATTCACAGAGCAATGTGCTGGGTTGAATATAATGATGACTATGGAACTTATACAGTAGAAGGATATGATCTCTATAACGTATCTTCTATTACAATACCTGAACTCGGTCTTAATAAATGGGTTCACCCTAAAAAAGACCCTAGAGGTAAATCAATAACTCCACATTCAGGCTTCATTACAAAGGGAGACAACCCAATTACAAACGATAGATGTGATCAAGTAGCCGGCAGTATCTGTGATGTGCCAATAAAAATAGAATGGATTTCAGGTAAGGGCCGTGGAGAACTACCATGGCTGGGAACTTTAAACCTTTTGTTTAATGATATTACAAGTGGTAAAAACACTGTGAGTAATGTGCCATCTGACTGCATCATATGCTTGGTATTGTTAATAGTTATTCTAATATCTATACCTGTGACTTTGGACCTTTATGGTTATTATAAAGATAAGAGCGATCAAGAATGGTAAGAGCTTATTTTTTTAAAAGTACCAATCTGGTAGATGGTCATATTCTATTGGATCATTAACTTGTGCTTTTTTAAACCCTTTTAATCTTAAAAGACAAGAATCACATTTTCCACAAGCTTTTTTACTTCCAATATAACAAGACCATGTTTTTTCAAAGGGAGTTCCAAGTTTTAATCCTTTTTTTATTATTTCAGTTTTACTCAAATTAAGCAGTGGCGCTTTTATCTTTATTAGTTTACCCTCAACACCTTTTTTAGTGGCAAGATTCGCCATTTTTTGAAAAGCCTTGATATAGCCAGATCGACAATCAGGATACCCTGAGTAATCTATTGATGTAGCTCCGATAAATATTGCATCAGCATCTATTGCTTCAGCATACGCCAAGGCAATTGATAAAAAAACCGTGTTTCTAGCTGGAACATAGGTAGATGGTATCGTATTTCCAATTTCCTCTAAACTATGATCCTTATCAGGAATCAAGGACATATCTGTCAGTGATGAACCGCCAAATTTATCGAGATCAATATCAAATTTGATATGTTGTTTAGCATTTACTGAAGAGGCAATGTTTTTTGCGCTTTGAATTTCTTTTTTATGTCTTTGGCCATAGTTAAAAGACAATGAATATATTTCATAACCTTCTTTTTTAGCAATATATGCTGTAACACATGAATCCAGACCACCAGAAATCAGACAAACTGCTTTTTTTCCCATAAAATCAGCTATTTATCAAAAGTTTTCATTATCCTTGCACCCTGACCATATCCTTCATCAACACCAATCTCAATTTTTTCTATATGTTTTGGCAAGGAAATCTTAGCTATAAAATTTTCTAGTATGTAACGTGCAAGATTTTCAGCGGATGTAGAATCAATTGGTAAAAAAACGCAATCATTTATAGGAAAAACATAAATTTTTTCAAGAGATGATACTTTAACACTATTATTTTCTTTTTCAATTTTTACTACATCACTTTTTTCGGGTATCAAGATCCTATGATCTAACTTATTTACAACCTGCTTTAGAGCATCTTTTAACAAGGAGAAATCGATGATTATGCCCTTTTTATCTGGCTTCCCACTTACCTTTGCATGAACTGCATAAGTGTGTCCGTGTAATCGTCCACATTTTTCATACTCCGGTATTATGTGTGCTGATGAGAAGCGTATATTTGATTTCCATCCATCGATATAGATATATGAATCCATAAGCTCACTTTTTCTTTTCTTTCCTATAATCCTTTATGGCCTCATGAAGTGCATCAGCAGCAAGATTAGAACAATGCATTTTTATAGCTGGGAGCCCTCCAAGTTCATTGGCAACATCATCCCTTGTTAATTTCATTGCTTCATCCAAAGTCTTACCTTTGACAAGCTCGGTTGCAATACTAGTACTTGCTATTGCAGCAGTGCATCCATAAGTCTTGAATTTTATATCTATAATCCTGTCATCCTTGACTTTTATGTATATTGTCATGACATCACCGCAAGTAGGATTTCCCACTGTTCCTGTACCATCTGCGTCTTTTATCTCCCCCATGTTTCTTGGATTACGAAAATGATTCAACACCTTTTTCGTATATATGTCACTCATTATTTACACCAAACTTTATCTATTCCATAAAGGAGACATTTTTCTCAGATTATTGACAACCTCTGGTAAAACCTCAGTAACATATGAAACATCTTCTTTAGTACTCATTCTACCAAGTGATAAACGTAGAGATCCATGTGCCTCTTCAGGTTTAAGTCCAATAGCTAATAAAACATGAGATGCCTGTAATTTTTTAGATGAACATGCAGATCCAGTAGCACCAGCTATTCCTTTGTCATCAAGCATGAGATTTAAAGATTCACCTTCAATAGCTGTGAAACGGAAATGAGCATTGTTTACAAGTCTTTTTTCAGGATGGCCATTGAGATAACTTTCTTCGACTTTTAGAATCTCTTTAATTAAAACATCTCTTAAATTTTTCATATGGGCTGCATCTTTTTTTAACCTATTCATCCCTAATTCACACGCTTTGCCAAGACCGACAATACCTGGCGTATTGTGTGTACTACTTCTAAGGCCTTTTTCATGACCACCGCCATGTGCTATTGTCTGTAATTTTACTCCTTTTCGAATATAAAGAGCTCCTACTCCTTTAGGCCCATAGATTTTATGAGATGAAAGAGATAATAAATCAATGTTTAATTTTTTAACATCAATCGGAACTTTACCAACAGCTTGAACCGCATCAGTGTGAAAAATAACATCATGTTTTTTTGCTATTTTACCTATTTCTTCCATTGGTTCAATAGTGCCAATCTCATTGTTGGCAAATATAATAGTAATAAGCAAAGTATTTTTTGAAATAGCATCTTCTAAATCCTTTGTTTTTATTAATCCATATTTATCTACTGGTAGATATTTGACATTAAAACCCTGTTTTTCTAGATATTTACAGGTTTCAAGAACTGCAGGGTGCTCGATTTCAGAGGTTATTATGTGATATCCTTTAGAATCTCTTTTTTTCTTGTTAAGATATGCCGCTCCTTTGATTGCGAGATTATCTGATTCAGTCCCGCCAGATGTAAAAATTATCTCATCGGCATTAGCGCTTAACAAACCTGATATCTGTTCTCTTGATTTTTCCCCAGCGTCAAACGCGTCTCGTCCAAATGAATGTATCGATGATGCGTTACCGTAATATTTGTCAAAATATGGTATCATTTCATCGATTACTTCTTTGTCGACTGGTGTGGTAGCAGCATAATCCATGTATACTTTTTTCATTTAATCTCCCCTTCCAACTTCCATCATTCTTTGAAGAGGCTGTTTGGCCTTCTCCATTATTTCATTAGATAATTTTATTCTTGGCTCTAAGGTTTTGAGGCTATTTAAGACTTTTTCCAATGTTATCTTCTTCATATTAGGACAAATAGCCGATTTTAATGGATAAAATGTTTTATCAAGGTTCTCTTTTTTTAATCTATAGCAGAGTTCCTTTTCAGTACCAATAATAAATTCTTTTGTATCTGAGGTTTTAGCATAGTTAACCATGCCATTTGTAGAAAATGTGTGATCAGAGATATCAATTACTTCTGGTCTACATTCAGGATGAACTAGTATTTCTGCATCTGGATGTTTCTTCTTAATTGTTAGAATGTCCTCTTTACGAATTTTATGATGCGTTGGGCATATTCCCGGCCAAAGAATCATCTCTTTATCTTTTGCAAATCTCTGAATATATGAACCTAGATTTTTATCTGGGATGAATATAATTTTCTCAGATAACAGGCTTTTTACAACTTTTACACCATTTGCAGATGTGCAACATATATCAGAAAGGATTTTTGTTTTTGCAGTTGTGTTAATGTAAGCAACAACTTCTGCGCCAGGATGGTCATTTTTTAACTTCTTGAGATCATTTAGATTTACCATATTAGCCATTGGGCATTCTGCTTCGATATCTGGAATTATAACGTTTTTGCTGGGATTAAGTATCTTTGCAGATTCTGCCATAAAATCAACACCACAAAAAATAATATTTTCTGCATCTGTCTTCGTAGCCTTCATCGCTAAATCTAAGGAATCTCCTACAAAATCAGCAATATCTTGCACTTCTGGGATTTGATAATTATGCACCAGAATTATTGTATTATTCTTCTTTTTTAATTCCTTTATCTTAGATTTGATCTCTCTATCCATAATAGTAAAACCTAGCCGACTGCTTCTTTGCCCATATCGCAATGCCTAAAATAAAGATTACCCTAATAATTATACAAACAAAACTATTATATCTATGCTAATCATATCATTTACTAGGATGGATGCACAATGGATATAATTTCGTTAATTGTAGGATTTTCAATAGGAGTGATTGTAGTAGGCCTAACTATCGAGATAGGAATGAAGAAAACATCTCCAACGTCACCAGCATCAAAGCATACAAAAAGTTGGAACATCTCAGAAATATCTAATCCACGGATTATGGCAGAGTATTTATCAAATGTAGATCTTCCAAATGACTCGAAGATACTTGTAAATCAATATAAAAACAAAGAGATGCTCGCTGGACTGGATGTAAAAGAACATAAGGGAATAAAAGGAAATTACATCGTTGGTGATGACAGGGCACTAATTCTTGCAGGCCCTATAGAAAAGGACGAAGTAGGTTTCTGGACTGTAGAAAAAGAAATTGTCGAAAAATTGAACCAAGACTTTAATGAGATGTGGGCCGAAGGATCAAAGATGCAACAAGATGAAAATAAGGGTTAATTAATTAACTACAATTCTATTCAGTTGCACCCATGCTGAACCTAATTGGGGTAATTGTTTCGTTTGTTGTAATCTTATATTTAATCCGTAAAAAATTTAATTTTGGATTATCATTAATCCTAGGTTCAGTTGTTGTAGTGATTTTTTCTTTACCAGAAATAAATCCGATTGAAATACCAAAAGCTCTGGGGAAAGCACTAATCTATGATTATGATAAACAAATGTTTGATTTTCAGACAATTGAACTGGCTATTCTTCTAACCATCATATACATCCTAGCAAAATGTATGCAAGAAACTGATGCAATTAAAAAATTGATAAAAAGCCTCGGATCTATTTTTTATAAAGGGGGAACACTTGGAGTAATACCTGCAGTATATGGCCTTATGCCTGTGCCTGGAGGTGCTCTTTTTTCAGCTCCATTAATAGATAAAGAAGGAGAAAAATTTAAATTAAATCAAAGTCAAAAAAATTTTTTAAATGTTTGGTTCAGACATATTTGGTTTCCAATATTTCCTGTTTCTTCAGCAATGATGCTGATTGTCAGCTCTGATTTTGCAAATATTGATATTTATGAATTAATAGTTGCAAACTTTCCATCCTTTATTGCGTTTATAATAATTGGTTTAATCTTTCTAAAGTTTTATATTAAAAAAATTCCAATACCTAAAACAACATCTAAAAAAGAATATAGTGGATTGAAATATCTCTTGCCACCTATTACCCCAATTATTCTCTATATACTTATTTTTACAATCTTTACAATTGTTGGAATAGAAAATCTTAAAGATTTTCAGAGAAGTATTTTCATAATTGGTGTAGTTCTTAGTATTATTGTACTTTTTTATCTTATCGAGATTAATTGGAAGAAATATTATGAAATTTTAAAACAATCATTATCTTTTAATCTAGCTTTTGCAATTATTGGAATAATGATTTTTAGGCAGATGATAGAAGTATCAGAAGCAAATGAAATAATTGCAACAATGATTGGAGGTTTACCATTTCATGCAATTTTTATAATAATTATTATCCCTTTAATAATGGGATTAATAACCGGTTATAATTTTGGAGCAATAGCATTATCATATTTTCTAGTTGAGCCTTTCTTTCAATTTACTGGTATAAACATTGTAGGTTTAGCTAGTATAATTTTTATCAGCTCACTAGCTGGATATCTTATTTCACCAATACATCTATGTAATGTTGTTAGCAGTGATTATTTGAAAACAGATACAACACAAATGTATAAGATGTATATTCCCGCAGTAATAATGTTGTTATTTATTCAAACAATATTTATAATTCTAGTTTTTAGCTCATAGAGGTAAAATTTTTATAAGCTAAGCTTTTCCTTAATTTCTATTGATTAATCAAATATATTTGATGGAGAAAATGAGGTGATGAAACTATGTCCTCAATGATCGACGATTTAATGAATCCTTCAGCTTATCCTGAGCTGACTAAGAAAGTAACATTAGCCCAAACACACATCTCCACTGTTTTCATTGGGGATGAAATTGTCTATAAGATCAAGAAGTCAGTGAATTTTGGATTTTTGGATTTCTCAACTCTTGAAAAGAGAAATTATTATTGCAACAAAGAGGTTGAATTAAACAGCCGTTTTTCCCAGGATGTTTATCTTGGCGTTTACCCTGTGACTTTTGATGGTACAAAACATGCTATAAATGGTAAAGGAGAAGTTGTTGACTATGCAGTTAAGATGAGGCGATTATCTGACGAAGACCTTCTGAAAACAAGATTTAAAAAAGGTAATGTTACTTCTGAAGATATCGGGAGAATTGGCGAGGCTATTGCTTCTTTTCACAAGATATCTAAAAGGTCAAATGAAATAGATAAATTCGGTAAGCTCGACGTTGTCAAGTTCAATACTGACGAGAACTTCCAACAGACAGCAGAATTTGTAGGTGATTCTATTTCAAAGGAACAGTATCAGGGTTTAAAAAATTGGACTGATGAGTTTTATAAAGAGCATCAGGAACTATTTGTGCAACGGGTTAAAAATAGCAAAATTAGGGATTGTCACGGCGACCTTCATATGGAGCATATTTGTCTTACTGACCCTATCATTATCTTCGATTGCATTGAGTTTAATGATAGGTTTAGATATTCAGATACCGCTTCCGACATCGCATTTCTCCTTATGGATCTTGAGTTTAACGATGGTGAGGGGTTGTCTAAAAAGCTCTGTAAAGCCTATCTAACCAGTGTAGGTGAGAACGATGATGACCTTATTTATCATCTTATCAACTTCTACAAGGTATACAGGGCTTATGTGAGGGGAAAGGTCACAAGTTTCATATTGAAAGATTCTTCTGTTGCCGATGATAAAAAAAACAATGCAAGAGATACTGCTCAACGATACTTTGCATTAGCACATTCTTACATCTCAAAATAATTATCTGGAGCGAAACTAGAAGATTAATAATATATATACCTTGATATTTCAGAGATGTAACTTAAGTAACAATAATAAGGAAGTGAGAATATGAAAGAACCTTTTGAAAGTTTCATAGAAACTGAACTTGAACCGGGAACGCTTCTTATTGCGTGTGGTCTACCAGGAACTTGGAAGACTGAAACTACAGAGGAAGTGTCAAAGATAAAAGGATATCCAATCCTAAGGACAGATTTGATTCGACGTGAAGTACTCAAA
The DNA here is from genome assembly GCA_020054495.1 of Thermoplasmata archaeon. Classification (GTDB taxonomy): domain Archaea; phylum Thermoplasmatota; class E2; order DHVEG-1; family DHVEG-1; genus JAGMDE01. Next base: position 10,130 of record JAHWGK010000046.1, read on the forward strand.
GATATGGATATCTTCGATGAGAAGGTGGCTTCTAATTATGAGATACGGAAACGTGTATATGATGAGATGTTCAAACGAGCAGAAGAAACTTTGCAAAAAGATGACGGTGTGATTTTGGATGCAACTTTTGTAACCCAGGAGCTCCGAAGGAAAGCTGCTGGAATTGCTGCGGCACAGAACAAGATTTTCGTGGTTCTGCAGACCAATTGCTCCAAAGATGCAAGTATCAATCGAATATTAAAACGAACAAAAGAGAACTATGAATCGAATGCTCTAACAGAACAAGCTTATCTCAACAACTTTAAGAAATTCGAAAATGTGGATCTGAACGATTTAAAAGATATCTACCCCGAACTCAAGATTGTTCATTTAACAGTGGATACTGAATTAGATAAACCTGAGGATTGGTATATAAGTGGGATGAAGAAAAGATAGGGTTAAAATTTGAAAATAGCTGGATACAACATTAATTTAGAAAAAGCTGTAAAAACTATTAAAGAAAACGATTATAAAAGAGTAGTTTTACAGGTTCCAGATGGATTAATATCTCATTTATCAGAATTTATAGAATTTTTAGAAAACAAAACAGATTCAAGTGTCATAGTTTCTGCTGATTCTTGTTTTGGCGCATGTGATTTTATTAATTCTGAATTTATTAATATAGACATTGATTTCGTAATTCAAATAGGACATACCCCTATTCCCAGCATTGAAGATTTTCAGATCCCTACCTTGTTTGCAAATGCTAGGTCCGATCTAGAAATTACTAAAGTTATTGAAAAAGCAATGCCCTTTCTTAAAGGTAAAAAAGTTGGTTTGATTTCAACTGCTCAACATGTTCACATGCTTGATAATGCTAGTAAGATTCTTGTAAAAAATAAATTTGAACCTATTATTGGAAAAGGTGATGTTCGCATACAAGTCAAAGGTCAGATTCTTGGTTGCAATTTTTCAGCAGCTACATCTATTGTTGACAAAATCGACTCTTTTTTATTTATCGGTAGTGGTAATTTTCATCCTCTAGGTTTACTTCTTAGTACCAAAAAACCAGTTATTGCCTGTGATCCATATTCTAATGAAGTGAAAGCAAAGGAACTTGATGATTTAAAAGATATAATATTAAGGCAGCGTTATGGGGCTATTGCTCGTTCAAAAGATGCTCAAGTATTTGGTATTCTTGTCGGCCTTAAAAGAGGTCAACAACGTATAGAACAAGCATATAAGATAAAAGATATGTTAGATTCTAGACAAAAGCAATCTTACATTTTTGCATTGAACCATTTTTCACCATCTGCCCTTGAAAGTTTTAGAGATATTGATTGTTTTATTTCTACGGCTTGCCCAAGAATCGCAATTGATGATTATATGCAGTATAAAGTTCCAATTATCACACCTGTTGAGTTGGATATCTTGCTTGGTTTAAAAAAATGGGCGGATTATCAATTTGACGAAATATTACCTTAGTTTAAATATTCTTTATATTTTTTCTAACAATTTTTAGTAACATAAATCTATTTTTTTGCAATGATAAGATATCTCCATTTGTGCTTATCAATAAAATTGAAAGAAAAATTTTTAAATCCTGCATCTTTTAATTTTGACATTAATTCATTATGAGGAATGTGGCATGTTCTTCCAACAAGTATTTCTTCAGGTTTGCTAAAGATTCTATTAATAAATGTTTTTGGAAAATATAAATCAATAATAAATGCCTCTCCTTGATTTTTGAGAATGCGAAATATTTCTTTTAAGACATTCATTTGCTCAACTTTTTTAATATGGTGTAATACGTTAATTAATAAAGCAATATCAAAAACTCTATCTTTTATTGGAAGTGAAAACGCATCACATTGAATATTTGTAATTATTGGATTTTTCAATCTCTTTAACATTTGTTTTGAATTATCAACAATCCAAACGCTATTAACTTCATCAATAATTGATTTTGCAATAGCACCTGTCCCACCGCCAATATCAACAACGTTTAGGTTTTTATTAAGATTTAAATTGTTGTGGATTAACTCTAATGCAATTTTATAATCTCTGATAATATATTTTTCTAAAAAATCATAATATAGATACACCCTATTAAATGAGGATTTTGACATTATTTTTCCAAGTAACATAGTTTCTATATTTATAAAATAGTTGTAAAAAAACCTTAAAAGAGGCAAATTTGTATGCAGGACTAAAATCAACCATCACTTTTCGGTTTTTTCATATTTCTGCTTTTAAAGCAGACAAACCATACTCCCTTTATTTTTTTCTTATTTTTTACTTGTTTTTGAGATGAAATTAGTGTAAAAAAATATTCTTCATAAGTATAGCAGCTGTCTTTATTTATTATTTTTTTTTGTTTTACAATTTTTTAGTGAATTAACGGCTTTTCTGGATTTTTAAAAAAACTTATTTGGTGAATTAAAGCAGCATATTCTTGATCGGTAATAACAATAACTTAATTATAAGGTCCCTGTAAAAGATTATATAAATATGCGTAATGTAAGAGTCTGGAACTAAACTATCTTTTTAATAATATTTTCAACGTAATACTGTTTTATCTATTTTTTTTAACAAGTTTTTGTAAAGTCCTATAACATTTCATTGCATCATCTTCATTTACTACAAGAGATAGTTCTGTTGGAGTATGCAATATATTAATGATATTGATGTTTTCCCAAGCAATAAACCGTGAAACATTATACACAACCCCTGGTGTGAATGTAAAATCTTTTGAATACATTAGCGAAATCGCAACAAGTTTTTCCGCTTTTATTAAAACTGTTTCCATTTTTAAAAGATCAAGTAATTTTTTTTTATATCTTTCATTAGTAATCACACCTACTTCATGATTCCCTTGGATAATATTTAGGATACTACCCTTTTTGAAGTCTATAATATGGTATAAAGTAAAAAGCTTAGGTAGTAATGACGGAGTTTCCCTAAGGACAATATAGCACATATTTGTTTTCATAATGGTCTCTACAAAATAGTTGAATGATGGTTCCCCGATTGATTTTTTCAGTTTTTCTTCGTATCTTCGTATTGCCATTACAACAGCGGAGTGTTTAACTTCCCTGCCTAATTCCTCTTCAATTTCAGGTTTAAATTTCGTAGCTAAGGAGTTATATGAGATTACTCCTTGATTCATTGCTTCCTGTAAATATACCTTGTCATTAATCAGTTTTTCAGCAACATGACTCACGGTTACCATAATAACAATCCCCTTTCTTTTTTGTTATAATTTTTAAATATAAGATAAGTTTTAAATACCTTTTGATTTAGTTAAAAATAAATAACAATTACAGTCATTTTTTGTTATCATTGTAACATAAGTTCTTTAGGATATTAGTGACAAATATATACATGACTGATAGAATCAGTCATGACGGAGGTGAAAAGAAGAAATGAATGGAAAAATAATTTTTGGAATTGGAGCAGTAATTCTTCTGGTGGTACTAAGTGTATCATCATCACTGACTGTAGCAAAGAGTGTGTTTATACCCGGTGGTATAAATTATAAACTTGAACAATTTATTGATTCAAATCAAGAAGATCTGAATATTCTCAATCAATATCTCGAAAGCCTTGGAGAAGTTCCCTATGAGCATGAGATCCCAGAGGATATAATTGACATTATTGAAACATTATCTGGAGAAATAGTAATAATCTTAGGCAATTATATTAATCAATATTTTATCCAATGGATAGGAATGAATAGTCTATGGATGAGTGATACTCAAGAACAATTTTTTCCTGGTGATCCTTGGCATTATCAAGGTTGGTGTTTATCGTTTAATAAGTTTGTATCCTATACACTGATGACTTTGGTATTGTTTGCTGGTGGTAATGCTGCTGCGGTTGTTGCATTTATGATAGGCGTTATTCCTTTTGTTGGTCTTGTACTTGGTGTTATAATAGGTGCTATGTTAGCATTATATTGGCAAGATTTCTATAATATTGTAGTATGGCTATATCAAAATAATAAATTTGGATTTATATTTTGGTTATTTGATCCTAATGAGTCACCACGTTTGATTCATAATAAACTATTACTGGAACCAGATTATTTCTTACAACCTGATCATGTATGGATTCCTGAAGAATGGTTTCCACAGGCAAGTTGGACTAGGATAGCATAGTAATTCTTCATTATAAATTAATTTTTTTTTTCTTTTTTTTAAAAATCTTATATTTGGGCAGAAACCCTTTGAGAAATTTAAGTGGGCCTGAAGAGATTTGAACTCTTGACCTCCCGGTTATCAGCCGGGTGCTCCAACCAACCTAAGCTACAGGCCCAATGAAACCACGTATTATTGTTTTTATATAAAAAATATAAGGCTTAAATTAGAATTAATGAATTAATACTTCTATTTATGTCTTCGTTCTATCAATCCCATAAGAAGTATTGTAGCAAGAAGTACTCTTCTATCAAAATTTGGTGGAATTTGTTTACCTGCCAATTCCCAGATATCACCAATAATTTTAAACGATTGATTAATTTCCGCGACAGAAATACCATTTAACTCTAAAGTCATTTTTTCAGGAATTAGACCCCCACCGGGCATATATTTTCTTGCAAGTGCTTGACCTGTTGATGTTTCTTCTATTTTTCCGATTAGTTGATTTTGTGCGTTAAAAACTTGCCAAGAATCTTTTGCAAATGCAGATGAGAGCCATTCTCTTTTAATGGAACCAAGAACCATTCCACTATTTGAATCAACAACTGCAAAATCTCCAAATGCATCTAATATCTGTTTTTGTTTTATACAAAATAGTTCCTGACTTAGGCTTTCATCAGTATAAATTCTAATGTCTTCTTTTAGCTTGAAAAGTTTCTGCTTACAGAAACCTAATAAATTTCCGTTATAATCTTCAATCCAGTATTTGTTACCAACAGTTAAAACTTTTTTTCTTATCCGATAATAGTTTTGATACCATATACTACCAGGTGTACCAGCTTGTATCGGTTGAGGTTGTGGTGCAACTTGAGGTGGTGGAGGTGCTGCCGGTGCAACTGGTGTTGCTGATACTTGTGGCGCAGCTGATTGTTGAGCGGATTTTGCACCGCATTGCGGACAAAATTGAGCGCCTTCAACTAATTCAGATCCACAATTTGTACAATAATTTGCCATATTTATCCCTCTCCAATTAGTTAAAGGTTAATAAATTATCACTTTTAAAAATATGTATGAAAAATAAAAGGAGTCGATAAGTAAGCGATATCTTAATACATAATTAGGTTTTCCCCGCTTATGTTTTTGGGTTAAGTGTTGTGTATTAAGTTGTTCTAAGGCTGGGTTAACCTTTTGTTCCATTGTTTTTAAGTAATCATCGATGTCATCATCAGATACTCGGTTATATCGCATAGTAGTCGTGATTTGCTGATGACCTGCCTGTAGTTGTATTATTTTAGGGTCAGGGCATTGTTTAAGCTGTTTAGTGATACTAGTCCGTTTGATTAGATAGTTGTTAGGTTTCTCCTCATTAGGTGGCTCAATGTGGCTCATCATCGCTAGTTCTTTGACAACCCGTGTTATCATCACATTGGATAACAAACGCATACCCTTGCGAGTGTTTGTTTCAGCGAGAATAAGATACTTAGCATCTTTCTCACTGAACGGTAATGGTCGGCGATATTTCACGTAGTCATCCCAAGCATTCAAGCATCGTTGAGTAAGTTTACAGCGTTTCACACCAATACGGTTATGTGTCTTACCTTTGTATTTAAGTACGTTACCATATCGATCGTTGAGTTTGATGTTGGTTATTTCACTAGGTCTTCGGATAGCATCGTATTCAAGGTAGAATACAAGGCGATGTAGTGGTGATAATGTTTCTACGGTGTCAAATATTTTGTTTAATTCTTTGTCGTTGAGTGCTTCTTTTCCCGCATCGATTTTTCTAACAGTAGGTAGTTTTATCTTTTTTTTACCAAGCCATCTTGTAAAGTATTGTATGCTCTGGAATCGTATGTAGTTGCCGTTGGGTTGTTTGTTTTCAAGGCAGTATCTAGTATATTTGTCAATGTCCTTTTGTGTTAGTTCCTTTGCGTTTTTGTTTATCCATTTGAGCATCATACGTGGATGTAGTGTATAGGCTTCACGGGTTTGTTTGCTCTGATAATTTGCACAGACAAAATCCCAGTATTGCTGTAGGATTATGTCGTTGTTCACTGATACATACCCCCCTCAAATTCTTTATCTAGGGTGTGTACAGTAGTTGAATCATTAAGAAGGTATAAAATGGTTTCTGGCTGAACACGACGAAGTGGACGTAGACCATATTTATCTCTAATTTTATTCTGACGTTCAAGGAGTTTATCCTTACAGTTCTTAGCTTTTTTAGACCACTGACTCAACCTATCACCACCTGAGTTATTGGAAGGTAGCGGGTATCTCCAACAGGTGTATCGAAAACAGAAAAAAAACTATTTTCATTTTTTAAAGTCAGAGATACCCATAAAAGTTTTAACCAATTTAAAAATACATTCTTTTGGTGTATCAAAATGGGAAATTCAAGATTTGAAATATGGTTATTTGCAATACTTGGAATAATTGATTGTATATCTTTTATTGCTTTATTACTTGCAAATTGGAATGGAATAATATCTGGGGAATTAACTATTGTATATATTATATTACTTTTTGTTATCAATGGTTTAATAGTTGGTGTGTTTCTAAACTTATTAATGCCTTTATTTGAAGCAATTGGTTCATTTTTTGAAGCATTATTTAATTTATTTCGACGTTGATGCTTTTTATGACACAAATAAATGAAAAAAGCAATATGAATCCCGATTAAAATACCTAGAAATAAACCAATTAAAAATGCATTAAATTCATCAGATGTATCACCTATAATAAAAAACCCCCCATAATTGTTTTT
>JAHWGK010000047.1 GCA_020054495.1 Thermoplasmata archaeon
GGTGGTAAATAAAGTTAATGGAAAAAATGCAACACGAAGGCTATGAACGAGGTTCATAACCCTCATGAATTATCATAAAAGAAAAAAGAAAGAAAGAGGGAATGTTTTACTACAGATTATTTAATTTAACCTTGCAAATATTGGTTCGAGTAGTCTTGCTAGTCTTGGGAAAGAACCAATAAGTCTAACTAGTAATCCTGTGAATACTGGTTTATTAACTGGTATGTTTATAGGGTCATCACCGTCTTCAATAACTAGTGTTGGATCTCCAAACATTGCCCACTCTAACATTGTTTTATAGTCTACAAACTCAAAATTGGATTCGAAAGTGTTGTAATAATCTGTGATATCGTTAGCCCAAACCTGACCAAGAATCTTAGTGCTGATTAACTCCTCGAAGGTGTGTACTTCCATCCAGCCTGTAGTTGTCTCAACTATATCAGTCCCAGTAGCTCCATAGCCTATACCTGACGCAGAAAATGTTGCTATACCGCCGCCACCTGATTTGCTTACTGTTTTCCAGCTCAAGCAGTTCTCATTTTTTGTATATTTACCATTTGAACAGGACTTATAAACACAAACAGGAAGTTTTTTTGCATTGTTGGTCATATAAAAGTCAAAGTCCCAATATAGCCATCCATGACGTTGTGAGATTAGTGTTGCAGGTGGAACCCATGTCTCATCATCCTTTGGTGGATGTGTAGCAAAGCTTGCCCAGCTTCCATGCCCGCATAAGTCAACAAAATCAACGCCACTATTGAAACCTTTTGCAATGTTACTCTTTGTTAGTTCTCCATTTGATCCCCATAACTGTGTTGTAGAGTAACCTGGTAGTTTTGTCATTACTATGGTATTAGCGTGTTCACCCTCATATATAGAGTCACTTGTAAACGAGTCTCCACCTCCTTGTAATATTTTCTTCGTCATCTTGTTATGTGCTTTGTAATCAATTATTTTATTTACTATTGTATTGACCTCACCAACATTGTTGCAGGGAAGTTTCCCAAGATAAACATCTGGATGAACATCTACGTTTACCATATCTACAGACCATTCTGCATATTTTCCATTGCCGTTATAATCCCAATTTGAGAAACCACCAGTACCATTGTATACATCTGCATAGTAAAGATCACTTGGGAAGTTATCTTCGAGGGGCTGACTAGCAATCCAAGCATACCGCACAGGAAATAATTCCTGACCCTCAACACCGGCTCCTACAAGAATAACATATGTAATACCCCAGTCTTCAATAGCATCTCTTATAAAGTATTTTATATCCTCTTGCTCATCAAAACCACCAGATGGTAGGATGTCATCAAGAGATACCATGATTGTTCTTACAGGTGGATCTAAACCGTTCTTATGGTCGACAAGAGGTTGAAGCGCTGACTCAAATTGTGCTGGTGTAATAATAAGCAGATCATATTCATCTGGGAAAATAACTGGATTTTCAGGTGGAGTATATGATATATCAATTACGGCACTCGTAGAATAGAAAATAGTATTTTCCTGTGGGATATACTGAACAGGTTTAAGAGACACAGTAAGGTAAATAACATGTTCTCCATCCTTTAAACCTGCTCCAGTCCTATAACTAAATTGATTTTCTGGATATACATCAATATCGGAATATGTCACCAAAGTCTCTGGTTCATTGACCTTTTTGACAGTATTAATTGATAACGGGTATAGCTCCGGCATAGGCCTAATAAGCTTTGATATCTTTTGCTCTATAGAGTCTGAAAATGAAACCTTAACATTATCTACGTGAGTTCCAAATGGAAATGTATACACTTTTGTAACAACAGGTAGCATTGGTTTATCTATTTCCCAAGAACTAGAAGTTGCTTCTGCTAATTCTAATGAAATATACTCTTCCTTTTCACATATAATAGGTTGTGAAAAGACGACTGTTTCTGATAAAAATCCTTCTTTTTCTCTTTCAGTTTCGGCAACAGCTCCAAGTCCACCAAGGACTAAAATTCCTACTGCCAATAATGGCATCAATTTTTTCATATTCTATTACCCCCTTCTTAACAGATGTTAATTCAACATATATATCTTGAGTTATTTAAATCTTTTTAATCTCAAAGGCTCCTCCTTATAAATTTACACAAAATATTAATCTTCGTAATTTTACACTAGTATTATCTCTGTAATAAATATTATTCAGTAATAAATGTAACTAATAACTGTTAGTTCTGCTACAGCAATACTAGTTTTTTTGATCGCCAATCCTTTGCTTAGTTTTTTATTGATGAAACTTCATAGCATACATATAGAATTGATAATAATAGTAATTTCTAAATCCAGCTACTACAATATCTCCATTGTTATCCGCATCTAATCCATATGACAAAAACGCTTGTACACCGTTGTAATCTCCCCCTAAAAGACGCTTAAATTCTATCCCATTTTCATCATATAATCCTACGTAAAATCTGTATGATATTTCACCGTCTCCGCTACCGGTTACCGCTGTTATATTGTGGCTAATTGATACTACATCAGTCAGCTCACCATATTCAGTTGACGTGCTGCTCCATAAAACGTCTCCATCTGAACTAAATTTAACGATATACTGTTTTTTCTGACTGGAAAATCCAATACTTCCTGCTACAACTACATTATTGTTTGGATCTGCATCTATCCCCCAAGGTTCTATAGGTAGAGTTGGTAGACCCCATTCATCTAAAAGATTTAAGCTATTTGAATATTTCACAACTTTCATCGCACCTGTCATAGGATAGTACCCTGCAACAAAAACATTATCATTTGAATCTATTGCCAAATCATAAAAGATAGCTGATTTCCCTTGATAAATAGATTCACCTAGTTTTAATCCACTATCCGATGAAAGCTTCAGTACCCAACCTTTGTAATCCTCAGAGTCTTTTTCTTGGCTTCTAATGGATACAAAAATATTATCATTAGAATCTATTGCTACGCTAGTAGCTAAGTCCCTATGAGATAACAAATACCGTTTATACACCTTATCCCATAATACGTGTCCTTCAGAGTCATATTTAATAACATAAACAGTACGTAAATCTTCTGTAAAACGATGTTGGATCTCACCTACCACAATAATATCATCATTGGAGTCTACAGCAACATCATAGAATCGAACCCATTTTCCCAATGAACTTTGAGCTTTAAGAGAGGGCGGTTCAAAATTTTGGTACCTCTCCTCTAGATTTATAATAACTCCTTTAGACGATTTTATAATAGGTAAGGTTTTGCTATCGTGGAGAGATGGTGTTATAGAAATAGTTGTGTACATTTGAAATGATTGTTTTAAGAAAATATTATCATAAGATTTCAATACAGAGCCACTTATAATAGGTGCAGATCTCTTGTCGCTCCATATAAAATCACCATCTGGTCCATATTTAACAATAGCTCCGTAAGGGAGTTCAGTAACACCTTCTCCGCCACTTGGACCTACTAATATAACATTATTATAAGAGTCAGTTGCAACCCTTAACGCTGTGAGAGCATGACTATATTCTACTTCCCATACCGGCTGAATTACTTGCTGGTAACTGAGGGATGTATATAATTGAAAATTACTTTGTTGGTTCTGTTGTGCATTCGCAGATATTATAGATGTCACAATAAAAAATGCTACTATAAGAAAGACACACATTTTATTTTCAACATTTTTTGTTTTTATCATATTTATCACATTTTTTCTAATTGAATTCAAAATATGCTTAGAGTGCTATGTTTGCTTCGTAGCTATACCAGCTAGTTCTTAAGAGCTTCAATGAATTGAAATAAATTTGAGGAATGTACGCAAATATTGAATAAATGTGCCAATAGAATTTATGTCCTTTATCCGTCAATAAGAGCTCCTTGGCTCTCGATAGAATAAGAGGACGCTGCTGATATTTAAGTAATGCTTTTTCGTAATTTTCACACATTTCATATCCTTGTTCACATATCTTTTGGATTTCAGTGATTCTACTTGATATATCAATTTTTAACGCCTCTATTTGTTGAGTAAAATCTGAATCATTTTCTTCTCGTAATGAATAGACTTTCTCTAATGTATTTAATGCTCCTGTTGTGTTTTCTAAATATTTTTCAAAAAGAGGATAATAGTGATATCCTGTTATCCATAACGATTTATAACCAAGGTATGTTTTCAATTCACCGAGATCTACCTTATTCGCATCAGCAATTACTCCGATCATACCTTCTAATCGTTGTACATAATCACTTAAATTTATTATTTCATCTATAGTTACATTGATGTTATCTTTGATTTCATTAAAGACGCCCGCTGTACCCGGAAGAATTTGTATGTTACCAGTTTCACCAAGTATTTCTTCAATGAATGTTGGAGATCTCATATGAGGGAGTTGTAATGTAGTTATCTCTTTAGCTGTGGTATAAAACAATGCATTGCTGATTATTGTTTTTCCCAGATGGGTTTTATTGGTTTTGTAAAAGCCCATGATTTCAGGATGAGGGCTAAAGGCAACAACTCTTCCATTGCCAAACTTTGTTGAAATCCAACTTGGTGTACCATCCATTCTCGTACCAGTGTTATAAAACTGACTTATAACTTCAACATTTTCCCCAACATGAGTCATTTCAGACCCTCCATAATGAAGATCCCATACAATATTATCTAAGCTATAGGTGACAGGATGTGTATCATTAACAATCTTCACTTGAATTTCTCCTAAATTTCCAGGAGGTTTTTTGCCAATATAATCAGCAAAAGCATAAATACCTATACTGGGAAGTTTCGGGTTGTATGCTCTTCTTTTAAAATAAATGGTTATTGGCCCGAGTTTATATCCAGAACTAGCCATATCTGCACCATAACAAGACCCAATATATCCTCCACCGTTTGACACAAATTTTCTAACTGCTTTTGTTTCTCTATGTCTTAAATCCCCTGTTAGCATATAAAAAGACGCTGTTTTATAAAAAGTTGCATATTCAGCACCTCCACCAGCATGTGTCAGCACATTAAATTCATTATTGTTTAGTTTCTCTGCAATAATGTTATCTATAAGAAGTTCAAAACTTAAAAAACCACATTCTCTTGAAATTTCTAAAAAACATATCTCACCTATACTTACAGGATTCTTATGTTGAGCTAGTTTTACTTCCGATAATGGGTAAACTTGAGTTTCTATTTGCTCCATAAGAAAATAAACAGGGATTCTTATTGTATTGTCATCTTCAATTTCACTACTCTGGTTATAATCAACTATAATCGCAGTTATTTTTATATCCTGCACATCATCTCCTGTGAATGGTATAATAAACGTTCCTTTTTCAAAAGACATCTCCGCTGGCAGCTCTTGGCCAATTTCTTTGACAGATGTCATTATATCTGTAGCCGTCCAAAAAACAGGGATTTCTTCTCTCAAAATATCGTTAATCATATGTCTTATTTTAGAGTTAATCTGATCCTGAATAGTTACATTTTCACATTTAACTGGTGATACTATAAAACCGTAGCAAGATAGTTCTTCTAGAGTAGGCTGGGCGATACACTGATTAGTTGATACGGTTAGAAAACATATGATAATTAGAAGAGATATAGCTTTTTTATTTGGCTTTAAGCTAGACAGTATACAATTCATTTTTATGCACTCTCATATATGCCTTTATATATTTAGTATGCTTCTTTATATATAAATTTGTTGAAAATAATAAAGATTAATAATATTTGTATTAAAAAACCAACCAATTGTTTGGCTACTTGAAGAGGATAAAAATAATAAAAAAGTAGATGAAATGATTTCCTTATTTAAAAATAAAAAAATTATAATGAAAACCTTTATACACAAAAAATATATTCTAAAACAACAAGTGATGGGATTTAATAGATAAATAAAAAATACTAATTATCAAAAATTATCCATTATATCCATCAAAGAATTTAAATAAGAAGGTGAAAAATGACAAAAACAATCTTAGTTGTTGATGATGAGCCAGATGTCAGGCAAAGCGTAAAAATGATACTGGAAGTAAATGGCTACAAAGTTATCACAGCAGTTGATGGAGATGACTGTTTAAAAAAGATAATTGGCGAAAAACCTGATCTTATTCTCCTTGATATTATGATGCCTGGGACACCTGTTGGTGAAGTTGTCAAACAAATAAAGGAGACTAAGATTGCATTTATGAGTGTAGTAAGGATCTCGGATGCAAGAAAAAGAGGCCTTTGTACACAGGATAATATTGTGGATTTTTTCCAAAAACCATTTAATGTATCTGACTTAATTGATAGGGTTGAGATGATTTTAAATGAATAAACTTAAGATTAAACAAAAATCAAATACTTTTACTTGACTATAGGAGTACACAAGTAAAATTATGGAGGGGTAATGGGTTGGATGGTAATAAATTTGATATTAAGAATTTACTTTTAACCAAGATAAATAGAAAACTTACACTCTTATTTATGATTGTTGCTTTAGTAGCTCCAGCTCTTGGCATATACTATTTTTATATCAGTTCAGTTTCTTCTTTTCCAGGCACTTTATCTGTTACACAGGCTCCTTTGCTTAGGATAGTTGCTATTATGATAATAATCTTAATTGCTGTTGATGCAGGTATAATTGGGTTTTTTGTGTCACGGTCTATATCAAAACCAATTAGGGAGTTGTACAATGCCACAAGAGAAGTTGAAAAAGGAAATTATGATGTTAGACTTGATATAAAAACTCATGATGAGATTGAAGAATTAGCAAAAGCTTTCAATAGAACAACAGCAGCTTTGGGAATATTGCAGGAAGAAAGAAAAGAAATTGACAATGCAAAAACAGAATTTTTAAGTATAACTTCCCATGAGTTAAGAAGTCCAATGACTCCTATGAAAGCACAACTTCAAATGCTCATGGAAGAATATTTTGGAAAACTAAAAAAGAAACAAAAAGAAAGTTTGGCTATTATCATTAGAAACGCTGATAGACTTGATAATATTATAGTTGATTTTCTGGAAATTTCAAGAATTGAAGCTGCACGTTTGAAATTTAATTTTCAAGAAACAGATCTTGCACAAACTATTATTGACACTACAAGATTTATGGAAGGTTTTGCAAAAGATAAAAACATCGAGCTTATAGTAAATGTTGATAAACTATCAATACTTGAGGTAGATCCTGACAGAATAAGCCAAGTTTTTAGAAATTTAATTAGTAATGCTATTAAATTTTCTGAAGGGAATAGTAAGATTGAGATTTCTGCTGAGTTAGAAAGAGAGTATATTTTATTTGGTGTAAGAGACTATGGCTGTGGACTGACCTCTGAAAATCAAATAAGGGTTTTTGAACCATTTTTTCAAGTCGAGAGTACATCTCGAAGGAGACATGGTGGAACTGGACTTGGACTTGCTATTTGTAGAGGGATTGTTGAATCTCAGAATGGGAAAATATGGGTTGAAAGTAAATCTGGGAAAGGATGTAAATTTTGTTTTACCGTTCCATTGACGCCTGTAAGAAAAATCAGACCTATAAAGATACTATTCTCACAAAAAGGTGTGATTGAACGAAAAATAAGAGAGGAATTCAAAACGATACTCGGACCACTTGGTAACGGTGAATTTAATGAACTGAAAAACAAGAATGCTTTGGGCAAAGATGATTTATTTGGTTATGTTGATTCTTTAACTGGTCAATATATACTTACTCCAGAGCGAGGATTAGATTTTAAAAATAGAATTGAAAAAATCTTTGGTTATGAAAAAGATGTTATAAATAAGAAAGAAGATACGATATATAATAGCTTAGGTGATGAGGTGTTAAAACGAGATTGAATACTCTTCTTGTGGTAGTGTGTCTTGCGATCTCTACAATTCCTATTGGAATCATTGGTGGTATACAAGGTTTTCAATCTGAATCTATAATACTTATAGGTCTAATTTTTCTAGTTACATTTTTTGTTTCTCTTACAATATCTTATTTTATTACAAAACCACTTGAAAAACTTACAAAAAACATTGATAAAATATCAAAAGGCAAACTTGATGTTAATCTCGAACCCAGTGAGATTTATGAAATAAATAATTTAACTGATTCTCTTAATAGAGTAATGGCTAGTTTGAAACTTGCTATACATAAAGTAGGTGTAAAAAAAGGGGAGATATTTGAAGATGCTGTGAAAACAAAAGAAGCTGTTGAAAAGAAACAAAATGATTTACTTGATAGCATAACTGGTTGGGCATGGGAAAGTGATAGTAAGGGAATCTATACTTTTTGTTCTAGAAACATTTCGAGCTTGTTAGGATATAAACCCCAAGAAATTATTGGGAAAAGTGTTTTTGATTTCATAGTGCCTGAAGATGTTAAAAAAACTAAACAAGTTTTTAATGAGGCGACTAGAAATAAAAAGCCTATTAGAAACCTTGAGAATTGGAATGTTACCAAAAATGGCGAAAAGATTTGTGTTGTTACTAATGGTGTTCCATTTTTTGATGGTGATAACAATCTATTGGGCTATAGAGGAGTAGATACTGATATTACACGTGAAAAAAGAACAGAAAGCAAAATAAGTTTGTTAAATAAGGAATTAGCTGATCTTAAAATGGAAGTTACTGAGCTTTTAAATGAACGTGATGGTAAGAAAAGATCGGAATCAATTAGTCTTGGTAAAAAGAAACTAGATGAGAAATGGTCTGAACACGAATTTGATTCGGTTTATTTATTTGATGAAAATGCAAATATACTTGATTGTAATGAAAATATGTATAAACGACTAGGCTACAGTAAAAGTGAGATGCTTTCTCTTAATATGGCTGATTTTGATGCTCTTGAATCAAAAAAAGAAATTATGGAAAAGATAGATCAAGCTAAGAAAAACGGTGTACATAGTTTTAAAACAATTCATAAGAGAAAAGATGGTTCTGCTATTCTTGTTCATGAAAACTTACAATATCTTAAAGATAAAAACACTTTCAAATGTATTGTACGAGAGGATTTTTCTATTAAATAGAAATATTATCAATAATTTTAGATGTTTTTAACCATCAAATATTTATTATACTTGTTTATATCTTGGCGCCGTTGATATTATGATTAATGCATCCCATCGTTCACAAGATATATCTTATGCTATTAGAGAGGTTGTTTTACCTGCAAGAGAATTAGAAAAAAAGGGTATTGAAGTTCTTCGTCTTAATATTGGGGATCCAAACAAATATGATTTTGACACCCCGCAACATATGAAAGATGCTCTATTTGAAGCAGTTAATGAAGGACATAATGGATATTCATCCTCTGAGGGTGATTTTGAACTTAGAAATGCAATTATTGAACGTGAAAAAAAGAGAAATAATGTTGACTATGAACTAGAAAACATCTGTATTACAACTGGCGTTACAGAGGGCCTTCAAATTCTTCTTAATGCGTCTTTAAATCCAGGAGACGAACTTTTGATTCCGGGTCCAACTTATCCTCAATATACTATTATTACCCGTTTTATAAATGCAGAGCCTGTGCCTTATCATTGTATTGAGGAAGAAGGATGGCAACCTGATGTTGATGACATTCGCAAAAAAATATCTGAACGTACCAAGGGAATTGTCCTGATTAATCCAAATAATCCTACAGGTGCTCTTTATTCTAAAAAAGTCCTAAAAGAAATTATTAATATTGCAGGTGAATATCAAGTTCCAATTTTTTCAGATGAGATTTATGATGATATGACTTTTGATGAAAGACAATATGCTACAGCTACACTTGGAAAAGATGTACCAGTAATAACGTTTAATGGTTTTTCAAAAGTATATTTGGTACCAGGATGGCGTATTGGATATACAATGTTTCATCATTCAGGTGAGCTTGAGGAAATACAAGATGCATTTATGCGGATTGCTCGTTCTCGCCTTTGTGCAAGTTCTGTTTGTCAACGTGCGTGTATTACAGCGTTGAATGGTCCACAGAACCACATAAAAAAAGTCAATAATAAGTTAAGACAACGTCGTGATTTTTCATATAAACGATTAAACGAAATCGAAGGAATATCTACTGCAAAACCTGAAGGTGCATTTTACATATTTCCAAAAATTGAAGCAATGAATGCAGGAATTTGGAAAACTGATAAAGATTTTGTTTTGGATCTTTTACATGAGGCACATGTTTTAGTAGTCCATGGATCAGGTTTTTGTTCAACCTATGGTAAAAACCATTTCAGGGCAGTCATATTACCAACATTAGAAACACTTGAAAAGGCATTTAATAACCTAGAATCCTTTATGGAAAAAAGATTGTAGGATAAAATAAAATCCAAAATTATTTTTATAAAATCATTACAACGAATAGTTGGTATCTATTTTGTATCAAATCAAACTAACTGATTAAATATCTACTCATCACTTTCTAGCTTTTAGCCCAATTCTAATTAGGTTTAAATTTTTTCTTATTAATGATCTGAGCATTAAACGAGCAAAATAACTTGGTCTAAAATAGAATTTTCTAAACGCTTCCTCGCAATAGTCGTCTAATTCATTTTTAGATATTTTTCCTAATCCTTTTTTGGAATCTGCCATTATTGAATAACCGTCATCGGCATTAATAAGACCATCTTTTATGGCCTCATTCCATAAATCTGATCCATACATATAGTATAAAGGATAAAAAACAGCGATATCTAATGGTAATGAACCAGCAAATTTGATTGTTTTTTCAATGTGTTGTTTTGTTTCTACTGGAGCTCCAAGAATGAAATTGCCAGATGTAATAAATTTCATTTTCTGACTTATTGTGACTGCTTTCCTAATTTGGGGTAAGGTAATTCCTTTTCTATAAAAATCAAGTACATCTTGATTTCCTGATTCTAGGCCGAATCCAATATATTTAACTCCAGCTTTCTTCATCTTTTTAAATAGCTCTTTATTAGCTAAATCAGCACGAGCTGACAAAACGGCTATATCAATGTTTGTATTTAGTTCAATTAATTGATCCATTATATTATTAACGCGTTTTCTATCTGTTAGAAAATTATCATCAACGATGACCACTGATTTGTATTTGCCATCTATTTCTTGTATTTCACTTACAACATTTTCTGCCGATCTCTGTCGATAAGTGTCATAAGAAAAAATATGTCTTGAACAAAATCGACAGCGAAAGGGACATCCTCTGCTTGATATCAATGTAGTCATTTTTGGTTTATAAATATGGACATTACTAATCTTACCATACTCATATTTTTCAACAAGATGGCGTGCAGGAAACGGAAGTGAATCTAGATCTTTAATTATTTTTGGTTTCTTTCCTTGTTTTATTTTTCCATTTTTTCGAAAATAAATACCAGAAATATCTGAAAGTTTTTTCGTGCCTTCAAGAGCCTTGGTAAAATCCTTAATAACATAATCTCCATCGCCTTCCACACTAATATCGGCTGAAGGTATATCTTTTAGAGATTTATCAGGATAAAAAGTGCAATAGGGTCCACCTATAATGATTGGTATATTAGGTTCTAACTCCTTTATTTTTTTGGATAATCCAATAACCTCATCTAAATTTTCTCCCATAATAGTGAATCCAACAGCATCAGCTGACATTAATGATTTCTCAAGATGCCTATTTGGATTGTTCTCAACCAGAAAATCACAAATTTCAACTTTATGCCCATCTTCTTCTAATGCACTTCCAAGATATAATAATCCTAAAGATGGTAAACTCCCAGAATACATGAGATTTTTTTTCTCCGCCTGAATGAAGTCTACATAACTTTTTACAGCTCGAACAAGAAGAACTTTCATTTTTTTCCCTTAGCGTTTTATCAATGTATGTTATAATATTTAAAGATTAATTATTTATAGGAATTTGTCTTGTAATAATGATTAGTTTTAACAACTGTTATAAAAAAATATTGAAATTTCATTTTTTATAGATAATGTTTAACATAGAAAATCCTTTTTCATACACTAATAATGATGCAGAGATTACAGAAACATAATTAAACATACTTTTTATACAATCAAAACGTGTTTAAAATACCAAGGGGGACAAGGGACTTTACTCCAGAA
Source organism: Thermoplasmata archaeon (assembly GCA_020054495.1). Lineage (GTDB taxonomy): Archaea > Thermoplasmatota > E2 > DHVEG-1 > DHVEG-1 > JAGMDE01. The sequence goes on from JAHWGK010000047.1 coordinate 12,005, forward strand.
GAAATGCAAAAACGTAGATACGTAGAAGAAGTAATGCGGTCTACCTTTAAGACATTTGGTTACAAGGAAGTCCAAACCCCAACATTTGAAGCACTAGAGCTTTTCACAGCCAAATCTGGTGAAACAATAATCGATGAACTGTATTCTTTCACTGATAAAGGCGGTCGGGAACTGGCTTTAAGGCCAGAACTTACAGCGCCTGTTATCCGTTTTTATGTTGACAAACTACAAATGGAACCAAAACCTCTAAAGCTATTTTACTTCGGTAATTGTTATAGATATGACCGTCCCCAAAAGGGTAGATATAGAGAATTTAAACAGGCAGGTTGCGAAATAGTGGGAACAGATACTGCAGAGGCATATGCAGAACTTGTCGCCTTAGCATTTAAAATCTTGGAAAAAACTGGACTTAAGAACCTTAAACTAAATATTGGGAATCTAAACATTTTATCCTCAATTTTTAACCAATTTAAATTATCTAAAGATCAACAAAAATACTTAATTCCCCTGATAGATAAATCTCTATTTGAAGAGCTTTTAATTGCTTTAAGGGATTTTGGAATTAAAAATGAAAATGCAAATACTATAATAGATATACTACAAACTTCAGATATTAATAAAATTGAGAATTTTTTAAAAAATGATGACGCTAAAAAAGAGGTAGTAGAATTAAAAAAAATCGTTGGTTTACTTAGTGAATCATTTGGGATTAATAATTATCAAATAAAAATGAGCATAGTACGAGGCCTTGATTATTATAAAGGATTAGTTTTTGAAATTGAAGCACCTTCACTTGGAGCTGAAAAACAACTATGTGGTGGTGGTGCATATGAATTAATTACATTATTTGGTGGAAAAGAAACTCCTACTGCAGGTTTTGCAATAGGTTTTGATCGAACCATTCTTGCTTTAGAGATAGAAAATCACTGTTTTCCAACCTTTGGATTAGATATATTTGTTATACCTGTTAATGATGATATGGTAAAAAAAGCATTAGAGGTAACACAGAATTTAAGAAAAAAAGGAATCTTAACCGATGTTGATCTTCTTAGAAGGGGAATAAGTAAATCTTTAAAATATGCAAGTTCATTAAATGCAAAAAAAGTTATAATAATTGGTCCAAATGAACTGGAAAAAGATGCTGTGACTATAAGAGATATGGAATCTGGAGAACAAGAATTGATAGAAATAAATAATATCATCCAAAAAATTAATTAATATTTATTGGGGATTTATTTTTTAAAATTCATAGAAAAACTATAGCAAATTTACAATCCAAAAGAAATAAATTTATTCAAATACAAACCAAACATTTAAAACCTATTATATATTAACATATGTTAACTCAAATAGGGAGATGAAAATTTGAAAAAATTTTTTCCAATATTAATTATAGGGATTTTGGTCATAAGTGGACTTGGTGCTGTTGCTATAACAAATGAAATACCAAATGATATTAAAGTTACAGAAAACTCAATTTTTGTTTCAGATCCTATTATTAAAGAATCGGATCAATATGTTACAATAAATCTCCAAGAAGAAACATCTTCAATTTTTGAAGTTGGAAAGCCTATGCTACCGGTAGTAACAAAAGTATATACATTTCCATTTGGAACAAAAATTAATAATGTTGAGGTAAGCTTCTCTGAAATAAACGAAATAAAATTATTAAGAGAAGTTCAGCCAGTTCCTGAGAGAGTTCCAATTAATGTTAAAATTAAAAAAGATACACATATTGAAAAAGATTATAAGGCGTATGAAAACAATGAACTTTATCCTTCAAGTGAATATAGTTATACTATAAAATCAGGATTAGAAAATGGAAAACATGTTGTTTTTCTCATTGTAAATTTTTATTTTATTCGTTATTCACCAACTGAAAATATTATTTATTACAGTTCAAGAGCAGATATAGATGTGATATATGAAGAACCTACCACTCCATTATTGTTTGAAGATGTTTATGATTTAGTAATAATATCTCCATCTGAATTTTTGAATGAACTTCAACCGCTTGTATCACATAAAAATAACTATGGAGTTGAAACTATTATAAAAACAACTGAAGCTATTTATTCAGAATACGATGGCTTTGATGAAGCTGAAGAAATTAAGTATTTTATTAAAGATACCATTGAAGACTGGGGAGCAGATTACATTCTCCTAGTTGGAAGCATTGATAAATTACCTATTAGAACTACTTATGGTGGTAATTGGGGTGAAGGCGATATATTATGTGATCTTTATTATTCAGATATTTACAATGATACTGGTGGTTTTTGTAGCTGGGATGGCAATAATAATGGTAGATTTGGTGAGATTTATCATGACCATCATCAATCTTATGATCTTGATGGAGTTGATCTTTATCCGGACATAAACCTCGGTCGATTAGCATGTGTTGATAAAAATGAAGTAAGTTTGGTTGTTGATAAAATAATCTATTATGAAACCTCTACTTATGGTAAAAGTTGGTTTGATAATATAATTCTTTGTGGAGGTGATACTTTTCCGGATCATGGTGGAAATGAAGGTGAAATATTAAACGACATGATTGAACAAATAATGACAGATTTTATTCCTACTAAGCTTTGGACCTCTGATAAAACATTTAATGCAATAAATTTAAATATCAAAGTTAATCAAGGCGCTGGTTTTGTCGACTATTCTGGACATGGAATTGAAAATGGTATGGGTACTCATCCTCCAGATAGTAATAGCTGGAGAATGTATTATACATCTAATCTTGTAGGCCTTTTCAATGGTTATGAACTTCCTGTTGTCTTTTTTGATGCGTGTTTAACTGCAAGACTTGATTATGATGGTTCTAATACAAATTACAATTCTATGTCATCTTTTAAAATATTAAATTCATTATTACAAAAAGGCATTTTTAAGCCTTTATTTAGAATTTTAAACTCATTGATATCTGATTACAACCCTAAGTCTACAATTAAAATGTCACAACCATCTTTTCCTCAAGCAAATCCTAAACCATTTGCTGATTTAACTCCTTGTTTTGCTTGGAATTGGGTAAGCGAGGATAATGGTGGTGGTATTGCAACAATTGGTGCAACAAGATTAGCATATGGTGGATATGATAGTGGAGCAGGAAAAATGTCCCTTGAATTCTTTTCGGCATATGAAAATAGTGAAACCTTAGGCCAAATGATGACACAAGCTCAGAATGGATATATCACTGATGTTCCAAATGATTTTCTTACTATCGAAGAATTTATACTACTTGGCGATCCGAGTCTTAAAATTGGTGGATATCCATAGTTATACAAAAACCAACCATCTAGTGTTAATAACTAGTAAATTGTAAAAAAAATTAACGATTTTGGATAGCATTCAAAAGTAACGTTATATACTGTGTAAATATAAAAATAAGAACGATTAACAAGTTCCAAATAGGATTTTAATATGTATTTATCTGTGGAATTCCAATTCAATCTTTGATATGTAACCCTAACCCTATGCCAAATGTTACCGCCGAAAATCCTGTATATGTATGCATTAAAAATGGGAATTTGATTCTATAACCAATAAAACCTAACATGCCAGAAATCCCTGGAAAAGTAATCAGAGTATGGCTATTATTAAATATCAGTCCTTTTGTTGTTAAAACTCCAAAAAAACCTCCACAAAAATCAGCAAAATCAAGTGTTGGTAGATTAATAAATGGAAGCAGATTAATAATTCTGATTAAAAACTTTAATCCAATATTTAAAGAAATTCCTACAAAATATGTTGCACTTACTTTTTTGAAAAACTGTAAAAGAATTGGTAGTTTTAATTTTGATTGTTGAGGATATTCGTCTGGTGTAATTCCTAAACGATTTGCGTTTTCATACATTCCAGTTTCCAATTCTTTAACTGTTTTATCTTGTCGAATAAGATTATATTTCTTGAGAACAGAAAGTTGCTCGTCTATTGATTTTATTGAAAGAATTTCATTTTTTATATTATTAATCTCTTTTTGTGTAAAACTAAAAACTTTTTTATCAATGCTTCCATCAGGTTTATACTCTGATATTTCAACTTCAAGTAGTTCCTCTTTTATATTCTTTGTATCATTGCTTATCCTAGCAAATGTTACAGGGGCTAATGCAAGTGTTATAAAAATTCCAATTACCCCATATACAACAAATTTATTAGTAAATGATTTTTTCACTTTTATCACTCCATCTTTTATTAACGTTAACTTGTATAAAAAAATTTTCCTAATGAATTAATATTTTCAAATCTATTTTAGTAATTCAACCTTAAAACGTTCAAGATTGACTACGTGGTTTAAAATAATTGTATAGGATTTTTACGATTTCCAATCAGAATAAATATTCAATTATTGAAAATTATTACAAGGCTTTTGCACTTTTTGACTCACAGACATGTAAATAGGGAACAAGATCATTCCATCCTTTGGATGGGATGATG
>JAHWGK010000048.1 GCA_020054495.1 Thermoplasmata archaeon
TAGTTGCCGCTGCCCAAGTGGCTGAACCATTTACTGTAATCCCATTAGTATTAACGTAGGTACTCAGATACTCTAAGTATTCTGATGAGGTATTAAGCACATCGTTTCCAGTTGCTACAATAGAGCCATTACCTTCCCAAGCATCTATCCCAGGAGTTGCACTAGCTTCTTCCATTATCTTAAAGTCTGTCAGCTTATTTATGACTATCAGAGTAGATGCTATCATAGCAATTACTACTAATATAGTCAGCATTTTCTTTCCTTTCATCTCATTTTCCTCCTAAATCTATATAGTTTACTCCTCAATATAAGCCCAGCTCTCCACGTCATCGATTCACACCGCAAATCGATTTGAAAGTTCATAACTATATCTAGTAAATGGACGAACTTTCAGCATCCGTGTCCTCACCGGACCCTCATTTCACCCTAAATAACTACCTTATTTATAAAAGTTGCGTTTTTCCTTATCTAGTGACAAATGTAAATGACCCTATACCTAATACATTACCTGCATTATCACCAACAGGATTTTGGAAGCACTTTTTTGTTCTAAATCGCTTTATATATTTTTGATATTAATTTACTAAGTAAAGGGGGGATTTATTTTATATTTTCATTTGCTAATGAGAATGTAATATAATATTGGCGATTTTATATCATCGATCCTGTGGAGTATTAACCTCGTCAATTATCTTTATTCCAGCTGAAACTCCATCAATAGAATGTATCACAGCACCACATTCTGAAATCGCTTTCTTTACAGCCGTATAATCTATATTGCTGCCCTCGATAGTAATCTTTATGCTGTCTGTCTCTGCATCAACTTCTTCCAAAGAGATATTCACACCAGTAATACCCTCCAAACAACTCAAATTTTCAGCTACCTCTATTATAGAGGGGGCATGAGGTTTAAGCACATCTAAAATTATTCTTTTTATTGTAGCCAAGTTGACAACTCCACGTGGCAAATCCTATTCTTGTTAATAAAATTTATTATCTAACTTCTCATCAATTCAGCATTTATCTTACCTATTACCTGCCGAATTTGTTCTTGAGAGTTTGATTTATATAGGATTTTAACCTTTTTTAGGTTAATAACTCTGTTACATCTAATACATCTAGTAGTTTGATAAGTCAAATCAACCGCTTTTACTTTTTTACAATTCGGACAAACAATAACACCAAATTTCATTGTGAAAGCAAGAAAATAAAACCTCAATAAATAAATATATCTATTGATATTGCCTTTTACAATCCCGCCTTAGCTCAGTCTGGCTGGAGCGGCCGGCTGTAGACCCTATGGCCGTAACCGGCAGGTCCCCGGTTCAAATCCGGGAGGCGGGACTATTACTTTTTACAAATACATTATTAAATACTATTAATATGTGAAAAATGTGCTAAATGGAAATTAAGGGTTTGCAAGTAAAGCTAATAGAAGCAGAGAAAATACGCAAATATCTTTCTGAGAAGAATTTAGTTAAAAAGGGTTTTAAAATAAAAAAAGACAACGAATTCATTTACTTCCCTGTAGAAAAAATTCCACAAGAGCTAAATTCTTATAAAGTAATAAAAAGTAAGTTTGAAAAATATAAAACAGAGCCAAAATCATACAAAGAAATCATATCAATTCCAGGCAAGCTAAAAGACGAATTACCAACATCCTATGATATAACCGGAGACATCATTCTTATTAAAATAAAGGATAGTTTATTAGGCTACAAAGAGGAAATTGGTAAATCCTTACTAAAAACAAACAATGACATAAAAACTGTCTGTTTAGCCAAACCAATAAAAGGAGAGCTAAGAACAAGAGATATAGAAATTATTGCAGGAGAAAAAAACACAAAAACTCTACATAAAGAATATGGTTTAAAATTTGAAGTTGATATTAATAAAACATACTTCTCTCCAAGATTGTCTACAGAGCGAAAAAGAATTGCAGATCTTGTTAGACCAGGTGAAATTGTTATTGACATGTTTGCGGGAGTGGCACCCTTTTCAATTATGATAGCAAAATATGCACAACCAAAGCGTATATATGCAATAGACAAAAACAAAGATGCTGTAGAGTACGCCCGACGTAATGTTATAAGAAATAATGTGCTCGATAAAGTTGAGGTTATACATACTGATGCAAAAAAAATTCACAATATCTTCAATCAAAAAATGGTAAAAGCAAATCGAATTATCATGAATCTGCCTTTTTCTGCATATTTGTTTTTTGAATATGCATTAGACATAATAGCCAATCCTTGTATTATTCATTATTATGATATTCTCAAAGAGGAAAACATCAGTGGACGAATAGAAGAATTGAAAAGGAAAGCAGAAGAAGCTGAAATAATTCTAGCAAATTTTAATATTAAAAAAATTAAGACTTATGCACCAAGAGAATTTTATATGGGGATTGATATTACGGCTAAGAATTACGCCGATGTAGCTTAGACCGGTAGAGCGGCTGATTTGTAATCAGCAGGTCGAGGGTCCAAATCCCTCCATCGGCTTCTTTTTATTTATCTCTTTTTAAGTATAATAGAGATTATTAGCATAGCTATAATGGCCAGTATTATTTCATATCCTGGCGATTCTTCAGTTGATTTTGTTTTTATTAAAATCTCTGTAGAATCTGTATCTTCGTTTCCATTTTGATCGCTAACCGTTAATGTAACTGTAAATTTACCCGCTGTAGAATAAGGGTGGGTTGGGTTTTGCTCTGCTGATGTTCCTCCATCGCCAAATAACCAGTTCCAATTAATTATCGTTCCATCTGGATCATAGCTACCTGAACCATCAAAACTAATAGCGTCACCAACTTTTCCATTATATGGCCCTCCAGAAGCTGCTACTGGAGATTGATCCCCTGGAGCAGATGACGAAATCGTAACTTTAACAACCTCCATGGCACTTGTACCATTGTTATCTATAACAGTTAGAGTTACATCAAAGGTTCCATTGCTATAATAGACATGTGTTGGTGAAACAGAAAGAATCTCACTGGTTCCATCTCCAAAATTCCATCTATAGAACTCTATATCGCCATCAGGATCATAGCTATTTGATGCATCAAACACAATTGTTTTGTTTATATCGCCATTATAAGAACCACCTGCGTCTGCAATTGGTGGTTCATTAGATGCAGGCCTTCTTCTGGTTGTGAAAAACCAAATATCAGATTGATTTTCTAATTTGGAATCCTTTACGGTGGTATTCCACATTAAGTTGGTATCAAAAGGTAAATTAAATGAACATGAGGCAGTATCGCCACTAAAAACATTATAGTTGATACCTAAAAGGGAATCTATCGTTGTTTCACTTGATAGTCTGTAAAAATAAACATCCATTAAATCTCTATCAGGATCAGTTACTTTTACTGATAAAGTGATTTTCAAACCAACATTATCGGCATTATCGGCTGGAGACGGATTACTCGGTCTACTTGGTGGTTTTAAGAAAATTCCTAATGGATATTTATCATAAACACCACTTTTTTGATAAATAGTATCACCTATTCCATCATTGTCTCTATCAATCTCTCCATAATCATCCCAAGTATTTCCTGCTTTTAAACTCTCATTATACCAAATGGTATTTCCCGGATCATCGGCGTTAACGTCATTACCATAAAAGGAATTCAGATAAATGACATTTCCAACAAATCCTGAGATTACGTCAATTCCAATCGAGTATGAATTGTTAATATAATTATTAGTGATTTTATAGTTAGATGTATCTAGGGTTATGCCCAATTGGTTGTTATCAAAAGTGTTACCAATAACAATACCATTGGGAGAATTTAAATATAAACCCTGGTTAGTGTTGTCTCTTATTACGTTATTACTAATTATATGACTGCCATTACCGCCATATAACCCGATGCCACGTAAGTTATTACTTTCAATGGTGTTGTTAGTAATATTAATCTTTTCGCAATCCAACGCATATACTCCATATCTATTGTTATCAAGAATATTGTTGAATAACGTGTTATAATAAGAAGATCGTATATTTACTGCTGCTGAGACGCAATTCGATATTTTATTTCCCACAAAATCATTAGTGTTGGAGTCATATAAGTAAATACCAATCGAGACATTACTAATTATGTTGTCCTTAATAAGATGGCCGTCTGAGGAATCTAAATATATTCCGTAACCGTTAGAACAATCAGTTATGTTATTATTCTGAATGATGACATTAGAAGACGTTACATGTATTAATGCCCCATTTATTTCTGAAATTATATTATACCCGTTATCAATTATGATAAAACCCGTCAAGTTAACATAATCAGCGGTTATCTGTATAGTATATTTATGATCTGAGTTATAATTTATAATTGAATCTCCTTCTTCAATACTTCCCACTATAGTGACCCTCTTGTTTATGGTTAACATTTCGTTATAACTACCTCCAAAAACATATATTGTATCTCCATCATTTGCAACATTTAAAGCATCTTGAATAGTTTGATAAGGGTGTTCTGCAGACCCATCTCTAATTAAGTAAAGATCATCATCGACAAATATTTCGTTTCCAGCAGCTTCGCTCTTTTCTCCAAGAAATATAAACACAAAACTACTAGAAATGATAAAAATAAGCATTATAAAAGCTAGAGTTTTTGTTGTCACATTCCCATCTCCTCAGAAAATAACAAATATTATAGTATAATTTATAGTTTTCTCATGAAATAGCTTTTAGAAAAAAGATTTTCAGTAATAGCATATCTTTTTAAAATTTATAGTAATATATCCAATTCATGAAGGTTTGCATAGGCGGTACATTTAACATATTGCACAGTGGACACAAGCTCCTTATCGATAAAGCCTTTGAGGCGGCAGGAATAAAAGGTTCTGTTTTTATAGGATTAACATCAAAAGAGTTAGTTAAAAATAAGAAAAATGTTAAGCCTCTAGTAGAGAGAAAAAAAGCTTTAGAACAATATTTGTGTGAGAAAGGATTTCTCACTCGCTCAATAATAAAACCAATTATTGATAAGTATGGTCCATCAATAGATGAGGGATTTGACGCTATTGTTGTATCTCCTGAAACAATAAAGACAGCAGAAGAAATAAACTATAAACGTAGAAAGAAAGGGAAAAAAACACTAAAAATTATACAAATACCATTTGTGTTAGGAAAAGATGGAATACCAATCAAGTCATCAAGAATATATAACAAAGAAATCGATGAAAATGGAAATTTTCTGAAGAGAGGTTAATTTTATATATTCTACCTTATTACAGCGCAGAAAAAGGTGATTAAAATTGACATATGTTATATTTGAAGTAAAATCTGAAAACAGTGGGAAAATAAACAAGCTCATAAAAGATGATCTTGTTAGTAGGCAAAGCATACTTACTAGAGATTCAAACTCCCTAAATGTGAAGGGAGATTATTCCTATGTTAAAATTGAGGGAAGTAAGGAAGGGATAAAAAGAGCAAAGGAACTAGCAAAAGAGCACGAACTAAAAAAACTTAATAAAAAAAAGGCAGAAGAAATAAACGAAAAGATAGAGGAACAAGAGGATTCTGCTGCTTCTGGTATGGGAATGATATTCGATTAAGTCTTATATTTCCCAATAACTACTTATTTCGTTTTTAATTTGGTTAATAACCTCATCTACATTTTCACTTTCATTTGATATGTCATCATACTTTACTATATTATTGATCATCTGTCCTAATTGAGAAACGAGACATTTTCCAATCCACTGTAGATTGTACCCTCCTTCAAGGGTACAAACTACCCTAGGTTGAATTTTTTGAAATCTAGCAGTCATCTCTCCAAAGAAACCTGATGTAAATCTAAGGCCGCCTAATGGATCTAAATGATGGGAGTCATAGCCTGAGGAAATAATTATTAAGTCCGGGTTGAATTGTTTAGCAACTGGTAAAAAAACTTCATCTAGAATTTTTGATACTGCATTATTACCATTACCATGTGAGAGAGGCGCATTGATTGTATATCCCTTTCCATCACCTATTCCAATTTCGTCAGTATCCCCGGTTCCAGGATAATGTGGTGAAAGATGTGTTGATTGATACATTACATCTTTTCTGTCGTAAAAAATATCTTGTGTTCCATTTCCATGGTGAACGTCAAAATCAAAAATCAATACTTTCTTTCCTTGTTTTGAGAGTTCCTTTGCCGCTATTGCAGCATTGTTGAAAAGACAGAATCCCATGGATCTATTCTTTGTTGCATGATGGCCAGGAGGCCTTATCAGTGCAAATGCATTATCTGCCTCATCCTTCATTACATTATTACATGCCTTAACAAGCCCACCTGCAGCAAGTCTTGCTATCTCATAATCTGATCTGCAAACATAGGTATCCATATCAATCCATGACTCGCCTTCATCACTAATATCCATAATCTGTTCAATCATTCTAGTAGAGTGTACCTCGTATAGAAATTTTTCAGGTAAAATTTCAGGTTTGACAAATTCAAGATCTTTGTAAAAAGGAGCTTTCTTGATTTCTTCAATCATTACATGAAGTCTTTCTGCGTTTTCTGGATGACCTGTATTGTTATGTCTACTAAACTCTTCTGAAAATATTATTTGAGTTGTCATGAAAATCAAAGAAGTAAAATACAGCAAATGAATATAAGGTTAATTCTAACAATCTAAATATGAACAACATATTGGGAAATATGATTGGGGAGTAAATAGTAATGAGCAATATGTTAATTGGTATTTCACCAGAATATCTTTATTTGCATAGAAAACAGCTGAAAGCCGTATCAGATTTACATAGGCCATATTTTTTAGCTTTTTCCCCAAAAGATAGAAACATAAATTCCGCAAGAGCAGAACTTATGAAGAAATGGGAGGGAAGCAAGTTAGAGGGAAACGCTTTATCAAAAATAGAACAAATTGGTGAAGTTGAAAAATACCGTAGTTTTTGGAATTTTGGAGAGGATAAAAAAATATTTAAGGTGTATACCAAGAAATCATATTTTGTTCCTGAAGTTAGCGATCATTTATTCTTCAACAATGGTCTATTTACTGCTGAGCATGATATTCCATATCAACAGAGGGCACTTGTTGATCTAGCTGCAGAAGAAAAAACATGGTTGTTTGATACTAATGGCGAAAAAAAGAAGCTCAAAGTCTTAGTCTATGACATTGAAACTATAGAATTTGGAGAGGGAAAGGAAAATATTCCTATTGATATCATAGGTCTTTCAGATTTTAGTATAGAATTTGAGTCAGATAAGAACCTTGAAACTGAAGAATTTAGTTTTGATATCCTGGATTGCCCGTCTAACTGGGAAGATATGGATGTAAAGCAGTTAATTTCGCGTAACACTGATGAGGAGATAGAAAATCTTTACAAGTTCTGCAATACTACAATGGAATATGATATTATATCTGGACATAATATTATTGGTTTTGATAATTTTCATATTTATAACAGAATAAATTGGATTTTGAAAAGTTATCAAGATCAACTTTCAAATGAGAAAAGAAAAACTTTTCAAGAGTTTGTTAACAAATATAGTAGACCAGATAAATCGTTTCATTTTGGAATTCGATCAGAAACTGTACAGTTCTACCCTTGCTGTCTTGATACTTATCTTGGAGTTAGAAAGTTTTATTCTTTTCTGAATGACTTTAGCCTCAAATCAGTAGCTCCATTCCTAGGAATTAAAATAAAAGATCGTATAATCTTGACTCCTTCACAGATAAAAATTGATGATAGAACTCTTAGATACAATAAACAAGATGTGCAAGAACAATTGGGTGTGACTCTTAATCTAATTCAACAGGCATTACCCCTAGCATTTACCACGTGTATGCCATTTGACATGCTACTTTCATCTGGTGCGGTAAACATGTGGGATCATATGTCTCTTATTAGAGGGTCTGTTCAAAAGAAGATTATGCCACCTATTTGTCGAGTAATGTCTATATCACAGACATTGTTACGAGATTTTAAAAATTGTAGCTCAAGAGAAGAAATTGTAAAACATGCTAAGATGAAAAAAGAGCAATTGTCAAAGGATTTTGTTAGAGTTATAAAATATGGAGATGAGATGCCACGGTGGATGGAAGACCCCTATGTTATCTATAATGAAAAATCAACTGATCCTGATGACAGATTAAATTATCATATGCCCGGTGGTATGACAATAAAGCCAGATAAAGAAGCATTTTCTCATTTTATTCCTTGGTGGTATGTTGTTGTTGCAGATGTTGGAGCTATGTATCCTACGATTCTTAAGGCTATGAACGTTGGTGCTGATACAGTACGACTTGCTAAGAAATTTGAAGTACCTGATGACTACATTTGGCTTAAAAAAATTCCGCAACAATTCCTAGAAAAGAGAGATATAAATTGGAGAGGAATAACTGATGACGACTCATTTGCAGATAAAGGATACATGCTAGGTGTAAAAATAGACAAGAGACCTGGAGTAGTAAACTGTGCTATGACCGGTATAATGAGTATGATTGCTAAGATAAAAAAAGAACTCAATGATACTAAAAAAACTGGGAATGAATCAGAATTAAAAAGACTGAAAATGATGTATCAGAGCATGAAAGGAGCACGTAATGCTGGAACCCATGGCATCTTGGCGGCACCTGGTGTTTCCGGAAGACAGTTCAATTTGTGGGGTGCAGCTACAATTACAACAAAAGGCCAAGCTATCCTAGCAGACACACTTAACTATCTCAAAAACAGAAACATTCGTGTTGTATATGGAGACACGGATGGTATATATCTAGGATGTTCTCGTTCAGCAGGTAATGTTCCTTATTTTTCAAAGTCATTGGATTTACCAGTTAAAATGGATGAAGAAAATTGGATTACGAAGCCGGATATCGCTTTATCTGCAATAGAAAATTGTAATGTTAGATGGCAGAAAGATTTGAATTATCCTGATTTTGAATTAGAACCAGAGATTCACGATGGCATGATATTTATTAAACATAAAAACTACCTAATATTTGACAATAAAAACGGCACTTTTGAAATGACTACAAAGGGGAACAACTTTAAGGGATCAGATAAAGCAAATATTGCAAGAAAGGTTCTTAAGAAAATTATGATTGAAGTTTTAAAAGAAAATCCATCTTGGAAAGAAGAAGAGAAAGCAAGAAAAGAAATAAAAAATAGTATAATAAGTAACACAAAGGAAATTATTTCAAAATTAGATTTAAAACAAGTTGATTTGGGTGATTTAACTCTTGTTCAATCTGTTCAACCTGCGAAAAGATACAAGTTAAATCAGGATGGATCGATCTCTACTTTTGGTAAACGTTCTGCTGCTCTTGAAAAACTTCTTGGACAACCAATAAAAAGTCGTATTAAACTTAAATTTGTGATTACAAAAAGATCTCTTCCAGGTATTACAAAGCCCTCAAAAAGCGGTGTTAAACCTATCGATTACATGTATCCGGTAGATCTTCTAAAAGATAAGGATGAGATTGATCTTGATTGGTATAAAAAGATGATTGAAAACTATATCCAAGGAGCATTCGGCTTATCAGATATAGCCGTGACAGAACAAACAGGACTAGATGCCTGGATGTAACATTTTAAACAATATTCACCCAAATAATAGGTATGTCTTTTGGAATCGTTTTTTTCTTTTTATTTTTGCACATTCATACATTCCATCCAATAATTGTGATATAATGTAGCATGCTACCAATAAACATATTGCATTAGTTATATAAATATTTTTTGTAGAAAATTCATAATTCTCTCAAATCATAGATTAAGAAATGTAAAATAGCTCTAAGGAGTACTATGGGAGAAATGAAAAGAGAAAACTATTTATTCAAAAAATTTATTTATAAATGGGGGACCTAGCTATATTAAATGGGGAGGTTTATTGTACCTGCTTTCCGCTTATAGGCGCATTCCTCCTATCAAAGCATCCCGTCCCCCACTTCTTCTTACTTAACACAGAAATTCAATAATTCTAAATCAGTTTATTAAAAAAGAGAAAATATTGTGTTCCAACAATATAGTCAGCAATTAATCTTCTCATGACATACTTGTTGAAACAACAAATAATGTTTTTATCCGAATAATGCACCAAGTCCAGCGGCTGCTTCTTCTTCAGAGACTTCTTCTTTTTCTTCTTTCTTCTTTTTATCTTCTTTTTTCTCTTCAGGTTTTCCTTCAGCAGGTGCTGGTGTTGCAGCAGCAACTGGGATTGCTGCGGTTTTAATTGCGTCATCAATATTTACGCCTTCAAGAGATGCTGTTAAAGCTTTAATTCTAGTAGCATCAGTTTTTACACCGGCGGCAGTAAGTACTTTCTTAATGTTTTCTTCTGTTATCTTCTTACCTGCAGAGTGAAGAAGCATTGCGCTATATACGTATTCCATTTCTTTTTCCTCCTATGTCGTTATATTCTTTAAAGCAAGCATGTTAACATGTGCTTTTGAAATCAAATTCTTAATCGTCTCTTTAGTAATAATGCCCTGCTCCATAGCAAGTGTTAATGCATTATTATGAGCTTTTATTAAAAAAGGCTGAATGGTTAGTTTAGTAAACCAACCAGCTTCAATTGCAAGGTTATATGTATTTGTAGAAGCTTGTTTCATTTTTCCAATAAGCTCATCGATATTAACATCTAAAACATCAGGTTTGAATATATTACCATCTTCAAATACTACATGAAGATTCATACCTATTTCAACAGGGAATATTTCAAGTCTTGTAAGCATCTGAGCAACGTCAGCTGATATCTTCTCTCCTTCTGAAACAACAACCTTATCAGAGCTGATTACAACCTTTCCCTCTTGAATAGCTGCTGGGATACCTGCTTTTTGTAATTCTCCAACAATTGGCCCTGGTTTAAATGGAGTGTCTCCTGCTTGAACCTTTATATCATAGGCAGCAGTTTCCCCACCTTTAGCTGGCGCCATAGTCCGAGTTGATTTAATCTGGGCAAATAACTTAAAAGGATTCATATCAGTAGCGATAATCGCAGTTTGACCAGCAACTGATTCTTTCAAAATTGCTATGCCTTTGACTTGTTTTTCAGCATCATCAAGTGCTCTATGGATAAGATTATTCTTTGCAGAACGAATAGCAGCAGTTCCATAAAGATTACTTCTCATACATTGCATTTGTGGAGCAGGAATACCTCCAATTTCTACGATTCCTACTATTTTGCTACTTGTCAGAAGATCTGTTAGTTCTTTTACTTCTCCATACTTCCATTCAGCAACATGAACCATAGATAACACCTTAAATAATCCTCTCCGATGGCCCCATAGTTGTTTTTATGTAGACTGAGCCTATGTTTAATCTACCACGTTCAAGGGAATCGTCTAATCTTTTTATAATTGCGTCAACATTTTCCACGATATGTTCTTTGGGCATTTCTGTACTGCCTGCAATTGTGTGAAATGTTTTATTACTTTTTGAGCGCATCTTTATGGTATTTCGCAGGTTTTTTACCATGCCAGATACATCAGCATGAGGAGGTACTGGTTTCGGCATTTTACCCCTTGGACCAAGAACTGTACCAAGGGTTTTACCAATAGTAGGCATAAGAGGTGCCTCTGCAATAAAAAAATCATGTTCGTCAGCAATTTTTTTAAATTTCTTTTTATCTGCAGAAAAATCCTCAATTTCTTCAGGTTTAATTAAAAGATCAACATGTTTTTTTGATTTTACTGCAAGCTCACCGCTACCAAAAAGAGCAATTTTTGCTTCCTTACCTCTACCATGAGGAAGAACAACTTCTTCATCGAGACGGTTTTTAGGAATATTAAGATCTAAGTTTTTTAAGTTAATGACTACATCTACATTTTGTTTGAATTTTCTATTGAGCTTCTTAGATTCCTCTAAGATTTTCTCAACTGCGTCAGTAGTTTTTTTATCTGTCATAGATACCAATTTGAGTGTTTGTATGCCATTTTCTCCAAAATATAGAAAAAATGTAGTCTTCGGGTATGATGACCCTATTTATAAAAGTTTGGTTAGATATATCTTATTTCTTTCTATAAAGTCGTTCAAGAACTAGATCAAGTATTTCTTCAGGTCCTCGAACTTTCTTTAACTCTTTTTTTACAATAAGTGGAGTGCCTTCTATGCTTGTCTTATTAATATCCTTATCTATGATAAGCACTGCATGTCTCTCTGTAATCTTAGAGATACTGCTAATCACCTGTGCTTTTCTTAACAGTTTTTTATTGTATTCATCAACGCATGTTAGCAGAATCTTCCTTTTATCCTGACTTACTGCCTCAAATGGGGCTCTTTCAAGAGGAATAACCTTGTAACCTACATGTTCTAGTATAGAAAATATTTCTCTTTGAAACTTTCGGAATCCTTCTGTTTCTAGTGAAGTTGATTTTACCTCTTTTTTTAGAGTCGGGGGTTTAAGGATATCTATTGGAGTTGTAATATTAGTTCTAAGGGAATTTTCAATTCTAATTGCAACTTCAACACTCGCATTCATACCATCTTCATACATTTGCACGGTTCGTCTTGAGACTTTTAAGGATCTAGCAAATGATCCTAAAGAGATGTTTTCTTCCGTTCTAAGTTGTTTAATCTTATCTTGATCAAGATTTACGTATAAACCGCCGGGGGCAGCATATACTTCAAGTGGCATACCTTCAAGCAGGTGTAATCTAAAAGTTTCTGATGTAATTGCTTGAATTCCAAATCTGTCATAAACTACATTATCTCTCAGAATTCCGGTCCCGCTTCTTTGACCAATGAGCAGTGGGCAACCTTTAAGCAGGACTGAAAGTGTTCTCAGTTCTTGTGCAACATCATCTGATATTGCATCAATATTTGTTAAAACTTTAATTATTAGTAATGAATTGTCCCTTCTTGCAACTAGATCGAAACCTATTGATCGTATAGAGTATAATTCAGAGACATAGAATCCTGCCTTAATCAAGGTGCCTCTGACTTCCCCCAAGAGCTCTTCACGTCTCATTTGATAATAATACTAAAAAAGCACTTCATATATAATATTATCGGGTGTGAGATTATCTGGATTGGAATAGATGATACAGATTCTGTAACAGGAGGTTGCACTACATATCTAGCTTGCGCTCTAATTAAAAAATTAAAATATGAAAATTATCGTGTAATTGGATATCCTAGACTTGTAAGACTAAATCCTAATATTCCCTGGAAAACAAGAGGTAACGGCGCTGTCTCAATAAGAATTGAAGACGGTAATCCAAAAAAGATTAATCGATTGACTGAGAAAGTAATCGATAAATATGTAATATTTGAAGATAAACAAACTAACCCAGGTTTTGTACTTCTACAAGAACAACCTTCATTCAATATTTATAAAAAGTCAGTGAAAGAGATTGTCACGTTGAAAGAAATTGAAGAACTATTAGATTCGCTTGGGGCAACATATAAAGGCTATAAGAATAGAAGAGGGCTTATTGGCGCTACAGCTTCAACTGCTTGGTCTCCAAAATATGACAAAACCTACGAATTAATTACTTACAGAGAAGGAAACAAGTGGGGGACAAAAAGACAAGTTGACCACAAATCAGTGAAAAAGATGAACGAGACCTACCGGTCTACATTTGACAATTATGACTATGAAAACAACCATAATAGATTAGCACCAAATTCTCCCTGTCCGATTCTATATGGAATTAGAGGAAACAACGTAAATGATTTGATTCAGGCTTCATCCGTTGTCAAATCTGAAAAAGTTGAAAGTTGGATTATTTTTGAAACTAATCAAGGTACAGATGATCATCTCCAGAGGGAGAATATCTGTGAAATACGGCCTTTTCAATCTGTAATAACTGAAGGAGTTGTATGTAAAACTCCTTATACCATCAAAGGTGGACATGTTATTTTTAAAATCAAGGATTCAACTGGCCAAACAGATTGTGTCGCATACGAACCTACAAAACAATTTAGAGATATTATAAGAGAATTAATTCTCGGTGATAAGGTAGAGGTGTACGGTGGTATAAGAGATAAATCCTTAACTATCAATCTCGAAAAGATTAATATTAAACATCTTGAAAAAAAGGTTGAAAAGATTGAAAACCCTGTTTGTCCTAAATGTGGTAAACACATGAAATCAAAGGGCACTGGACAAGGGTATAAATGTAAAAAATGTGGTACAAAAAGTGAAAAACCATTATTTAAGGAGAGAGAAAGAGATATTAATATTGGTTTCTATGAGGTACCGGTTTGTGCACGAAGGCATCTAAGTAAGCCTTTAAAGAGGATGATGAAACCATAAGCCTTTTTAAGTAATTGTTGCTTCTTGGTTTTTAAAATTTATTTGCGGGTGTGGTGTAGCCTGGTATCACTTAAGCTTGCCAAGCTTATAACTCGGGTTCAAATCCCGGCGCCCGCATTCATTTTTAACTATTTTCAAAAAGAGAAAAGAGATGGTACCTTTAGAGACCAAATGAACCAAACTCTGAGGAGAATCTTAGGGGTAACACTGTTATAATTGCTGTAGCGCTAATGTAACCTGTTTTGAATGCATATATTTCAAAATCGGTTGGCTCATTAACCTCTGGAGCTGTAAAACTAACTGATCCATTATGACTAGTCCTCTTTACAATTCCATTAAACCATACCCTAGCATTATATATCGATTGATTTTCGACAGTTATCAACACACCAAAGTATGTTCCTTCATAAACAGAAGAAGGAGCAAGTATTTCCAACTGAGGTGAAATAAAGGTCCATGAACCTATCAATGTATTTGTAGGAAGATATGTAATATTAATTGTTCCTTGACAATCAGAGATCACATCACCTGCAGTAACATAAGTACCAAGACCAGAAGTATTACAGGATCCGTTGGCATAAATATCGCTCCATAAAACATTTTCAGGGTCAACAGAAGCTACGGTTAATGTTAGCTGTATATTATCCTTAATAAAAGTTATAACTGGAGTATTACTAATATCTAATACTGTAATTATTGAAGAAGCTTCTAAATATCCATCTTTTGATGCGGAAATATCAAAATCAGTATCTTCCAATACTTCAGGGGCAGTAAAACTAACCGAACCATTATCACTAGTAATTTTAACCTCATCATTAAAAACTACAGTCACACCAGGAACAGTCTGATTATCCGCAAATATCTCCACACCAAAGTATGAACCCTCATAAACAGAAGAAGGAGCATGAATAACCAACTGAGGCTCATACATATTCATTATAATTATAGTAGCATTAACGCTAATATACCCCTCCTTAGAAGCATATATAATAAAGGACATATTTTGACTCACCTCAGGAGCAGTAAAACTAACCGAACCATTAGAACTAGTTATTTTAATCTCCCCATTGAAAACAACAGAAGCACCAGGAATTGATTGATTATCAGCAGTAATCCAAACACCAAAGTATGAACCCTCATAAACAGAAGAAGGAGCATGAATAACCAACTGAGGCTCATACATATTTAGTATAATTATTTCTACTGAGTCAGAGTAATATCCATCCTTAGACGCTGTTATAATGTAAGCATGATTACTAGTTACAAAAGGTGCTATAAGAGTTACTAGACCATTTATATCTGTATAATATGTGGAATTATTCCATCCGACATTAATCATAGCATTAGCAGCTGGAATGGGTTTTGCATCTGAATGAATATTTTTTTCAATAGTTACAAAGATTTCAAAGGTTTTACCTTCTAAAATTTCAGATGGTGCATGAATTTTAAGCCTATATTTTTGATGTGGTTTTTCTGAGGAAGGTATTGACGGTTCATTAGATACATCCGTCTTTTTTATATTCCCTTTCGTAGGTGCTGCTTGACCAACAAATGCTAATGTAGTCAGTATAAGCATAATCGCAAGCGTCATTGTTAGTATTTTTTGCCCATTTTTCATAACCATCACATCGTTATACTCTACAAATTATAGTATATAAATGTTTCCTGATAATAGTCAGCGACATAAGTAATTGGAAGGATTAAGATTGAAATCATGCCCTGATAAGAATCCCTTAATTTTCATTTGCA
>JAHWGK010000049.1 GCA_020054495.1 Thermoplasmata archaeon
ATGTCACACCTTGGGGTATCATATATGCTTGTTATGATACTCATAGGAAGCGACATATGTCCTGTCCTAACACAATTTCCAAAGAGAAATATATTTAACCATTGAAAATATTCAGTTATTAAAGGATGGGATCTTAATGGAAAGTATTGTAGATAATTTTGGCCGAAACGCAGGTAAAGTATGGATGGTTCTAGATAAATTTGGACCTCTAACACAAACTAGATTAAAAAAGACTATAGGACTAAATGAAAAAGAATTTTATGCTGCTATTGGATGGCTAGCAAAAGAAAATAAGATTTTTTTGAATGACACCACTTACTCGCTTGGCAAAACTAATTTGGATTGTGACATCGGTGAGGATGCCGGTAAAGTTTGGAACGTTATTAATACATGTGAAGAAATTGAAGCTACCTATATTCCAAAGCTTGCTAGTATATCAGAGAAAGATGCATATTGTGCTCTTGGATGGCTTGCAAAAGAGGGAAAAATTTCAGCAAAAAAAATAATACCAAAAAAACCTCAAATGAAATTTAGACTGAAATAACCTTCCTATTACAAGATAAAAAATAAGCATCTTGTTAATATTGCATCTATTAATTTCCGTCAATTGCCTATATGTTTTAAGGCAAAATTTATATACCGAAATTTGATTTTGTATTACAGAGCGGATAGGCAATTATTTTTTAAGTGTCCTCACCGGAACTTTCTTAGATTGCTTACCCTTTCGCTCTAACCTATTTAAAAATTTTCTTTTTAATCAATTTCTTATTTTATCGCTCGTTGTTTTAATCCAAGAGGGAAGCCCTTCAATAGTCCTAATCATTGAGTTTTTAGCAAAAATCTCACGATAATATATATTGCAATTTACACGTCCCTCAAGATTCTTCCTAATTGTATGACAAAGGTAACCTCCTTTTCTATCCCAATCTGTGAGAATGATTATATTCTTGTAATTTTGAGCAATTTTATCACAAAAATCAGTAAGAGAAACTCCTGTATTTACACTAATTATTATTCCATTGATATCAAGCTTACGAAGTGCATCGATGTCTTTGTCTCCCTCAACAATGATGGGAATTTTCTTGTTTTCTTCTTGCAGCTCAGATAATGCCTTTTCAAGGGTTTCAAGGGATTTTTTATAATCCATCCAAAGATTCCTCTAGCCTTTGAGAAACAATATCTGCAGAAACTCCTTTAATAAAAATGGTTTTCTCTCGATTCTTAACTCCTGTTACAACATAAACATCTTCAACTGGTTTGTCTAAATAATCGGCAATTGTTTTAATTACATCCTTGTTTGCCCTATTTCCCTTTGCAGGAGAATGGACCTTCATCTCAATACATCTTCGCCATTTGTTATAACCAGCGGGAAAAACAATAGACTGGGCTCCGGGTGTTACAAAAAGATTAATAATGGCACCATCTTGGTGGTTTTTGACTATTTTATCTATTTTTTTCATACCCATTGGTGACATTATATGTTCTATTAGTTTAAAAAACTTATTTTTGATAGCTTTGCTATTTCCTTTCTATATTAGGATAAGTATATTTGGTCCTACCGTCATAAAGCATTCTTTGTGTAATACCATGAATTGCTTCAAACATTGCATATTGTTTTCCGATGTTTGCAGATCCTGCAGTTCCTACTCTATCATGGAAATCAGCGACCCAATCGTTAAGATTAAGTCCATACAGGTTTAGGCATTAACAACAGCTAATGTTTCGAGAGTTGCATTGAAAGTTGTACTAGGACGCATTGCTTTTGTAACCAATTCAGTATTTGGTTTGTAGTAACCGCCTAAATCAACTGATTTTCCTTGTGCTGCGTTCAACTCATCGATTATTTTAGATTCGTTGTCTGTAAGTTCTTGTGCAATTTTTACAAAACGTGATTGAAGTTCAAGGTCTTTATTTTGTTCAGACAATGCTTGTGCCCAGTATAATGTTAGATAGAATTGGCTACCTCTGTTATCCAACTCATTAACCTTACGGGATGGAGATTTGTTATTTAAAAGGAATTTAGCAGTTGCATGGTCAAGAGTTTCAGCTAAGACTTTGGCTTTTTCATTATTGGTTGTTTTACTTAAATGTTGTAATGATACTGCAAGAGCTAGAAATTCACCAAGTGAATCCCATCTTAGATGACCTTCTTCTTGAAACTGCTGGACGTGCTTGGGTGCCGAGCCACCTGCACCTGTTTCATATAATCCACCGCCCTTCATAAGAGGAACAATTGAGTACATTTTAGCACTAGTTCCTACTTCAAGAATTGGGAACAAATCTGTCAAATAATCACGCAGCACGTTACCGGTAACTGAAATTGTGTCTTTGCCATCTTTCATACGCTTTATTGAGAAAAGCGTGGCTTCCACCGGAGACATGATATGGATTTCCAGGCCATTTGTATCATGATCTTTCAAATAGCGATTTATTTTTTCTATAAGTTGTGCATCGTGTGCTCTGCTTTTGTCCAGCCAGAAAACAGCAGGTGATTTTGTGGCTTTTGCTCTATTTACGGCTAGCTTGACCCAGTCTTGAATAGGTAGATCTTTCACCTGACACATACGCCAGATATCACCTTCTTCAACGGTGTGTTCGAGCATTGTTTGTCCTGAAGTTGCAACAACACGAATTGTTCCATTGCCTGGACATTGGAATGTCTTATCGTGAGAGCCGTATTCCTCTGCTTTTTGTGCCATAAGTCCTACATTTTGAACAGTTCCCATTGTTGTTGGATCAAAGGCCCCGTGTTTTTTACAAAAGTCAATTACTGCTTGGTATACTCCTGCATAACTGCTATCAGGTATCACAAATTTTGTGTCATGAAGTGTGCCATCAGGGCCCCACATTCGTCCTGAATTTCGAATTGATGCAGGTATAGATGCATCAATTATCACATCACTTGGCACATGCAGGTTTGTAATACCCTTATCAGAGTTTACCATTGCAAGTTTTGGTCCATTTTCATAACACGTCTGAATATCGGTTTCGATTTCTGCTCTTTTTTCTTCAGGTAAGTTCTTGATTTTTGCATATAGATCGCCAAGTCCATTATTGGGACTTATTCCTAGTTCTGCAAAAACAGATGCATGTTTTTCAAAAACATCTTTAAAGAAAACAGAAACCACATGGCCAAAAATGATGGGGTCAGATACTTTCATCATTGTAGCTTTCAAATGAACTGAGAACAATACACCTTTCTTTTTTGCATCTTTTACTTCTTCTTCCAGGAATGCTCGTAAAGCACGTTTGCTCATAATCGTTGCATCAATAATTTCGCCATCCAGAAGCGTTAGATTTTCTTTTAGAACTTTTATATTTCCGTCTTGACCGACAAACTCAATTCTAGCATCTCCGGCTGTTGCTTCTGTGATAGTAATAGATTTTTCGTTAGAACGGAGATCTCCGCTGCTCATATGTGTGACATGTGATTTTGACTCTGCGGTCCATTCACCCATTGGGTGCGGGTTCTTTTTCGCGTAATTTTTCACTGGACCAGGAACTCTACGATCTGAGTTTCCTTCTCTTAAAACAGGGTTTACTGCGCTTCCTTTTATCTTGTCGTATCTGGCCTTAATTTTTTTCTCTGTCTCGCTTTGGGGATCCTCTGGATAATTTGGAAGGTTATAGCCATGCTCTTGTAATTCTTTAATTGCTGCTTTCAGCTGAGGAATTGATGCACTGATACATGGCAGTTTGATGATATTTGCTTCTGGTTTTTTAACTAGCTCACCTAATTCTGCGAGATCATTAGATATTCTTTGGCTCTCGGTTAGATTTTCAGGAAAGTTTGCAATTATTCTTCCTGCAAGAGAGATATCCCTTGTTTCAACAGAAACTCCTGCTGCTTCTGTGAATGCTTTGACGATAGGAAGAAAAGAATAAGTTGCTAAAGCTGGTGCTTCATCAACTTTTGTATAAATAATCTTTCCAACTTCATTACTCATTTGTATCTTTCTCCATCGTATTAATTATTTCACTTTTTCTGGTTTATCTGGCATCATATATTCAATATCATCCCATGGGTGTCTGTAAAGTCTTGATTTTAAACGTTTTTGATCCATAATATGACCCATGAAACCAATGCTTCGTCCGAGAACAAAGAATGCATTTAGGATCCCGAGATCGACGAATTCTCTTACTTGATCTCTTGTGTAACCTATTCCTCTTAGCATATCACAACACAATACACCTATGCAACCGTCCACATTCAAAATCAGATTGTTTCTCTTAGCTGTTGTTAATTTCTGAACTTCAAGTGCATAGTCAAGAGTTTCAGTAACTGGAAAGTTTTTCTTTGCAAAATCTACCATAATTGTTACACGAACATCAGGATTTGTTACTGATTTTATTCTATGACCGATTCCCTGTATGTTCACATTCTTGATCTTCATTTCTTTAACCATGAAACTTGGTTCTTCACCAGCATATAAATATTTTATGAAGTGATCAGCGCTACCTTGTACTGCACCACCAAAACGAGGTCCAATTGTTAAAAGTCCACTTACTAGTGAAGATATCAAATCTTTTCCTGCCCGTGATGCAACAATGCTATTATGCGCACCAGATACAGCAGGTCCGTGATCAGCTGTAAGCAATACAACACGTTCGATGAACTCTCTTGCCCATGGTGGAAGGTTTTTCTTAAACCAAAGTAGACCTATTACTCCACCAAGTCCCCATTTTTCTTCAAATATTTTACTAATCTTTACTCCACAGTATCGTAGTTCTTCACCGCGATCATCAGATATAGTTGAAATGAAATTAGCTGGTCGTCTAATAACTCCTTGTTTTAATGCTACAGCATAATCAAGTGGTATTGTTGGTGGCTTAACATCTGGTATTGGTTTATGCTTACCTGATTTCACAAGTTTATCATATGCCTTTTTGATTTGTATATCAAAATCATCAAAACTATTTGGAACATATGCTCCAGCATCTTTGAGTGCTTTGTTTTTTACATCAGATGTTTCACAATCAGCACCAGCACGAGCTCCAGCATGCCCAAATTGGACTTCTGAAGGAAATACTTTTGAACAAGTTCCGATACACCAAGCAACAACTGGTTTTTTAATTCGACCTTTTTTTATTGCTTCAACTACTTCATACTCATCTGTTCCACCAACCTCGCCAAGCAGTACCATCATTATAATATCAGGATTAGCTTCGTATCTCATCATATGATCAATAAAAGTTGAACCTGGGTATCTATCTCCACCAATTGCCACTCCTTCATAGACTCCATCAGTGTTAATAGCAATAATATTATTTAGTTCATTAGAAAGACCACCAGATTTAGATACATATGCAACACTCCCCTGTCTGTGAAGTTTTGATGCAACAATGTTGTCAAGCATACCTGCGGTATTGCCAATTCTAAATCCACCGGCAGCTATTCCACCAACTGTTGCAGGTCCAATTATCCATTTATTTTTCTCTTTTGCAATTTTAATAAGGTCTTTAGTTCGACGTTCTGGAACACCTTCTGCAATTATTGCAACAGATCGAATGGTTTTTGTTAAAAGAGCGTCTTTACTAGTTGGATATGCAGATCGGAAACTAGCAAAGTTTACCATGAAATCTGCTTCAGGATGCATTTTAGTTGCTTCATTAAGAGTTCGAACCATTGGTATAAGTATTTCTTTGGTTCCCCAGAAACATTTATGCATTCCATCACGAGTAGGATTTACTATAACTACAACGGATGGTTCTTCACGTCGGCAAATATAGTCAAAATCAAGCATACGCTGAATTGCTCTTTGTTGAAATCCAAAAACAATTGCTTTTGTATTCTTATCCATTATTATATAATCCTTTTTTTGTTTTTTAGGTTTAGATTTAGGTTTCTTTGTTTTTGTCATAGTAATTGCCTCCATTATTTCCCCCCTAATGCCATATCAACAATACGAGTCATATGTGTCTCGGGTCCATACACATCAATAGGTATCCCTAGTTCGTTACCTAGATCTTTCATTATTTGAAGTCCTTCCTGATAATTTGGTCCACCACGTCGAACATATATTTTTACGTTTGTATCTTTGAGTTTCTTTTTGTAATCCCGGAGTGCCATTGTAATTCCTGTAAATGTTTTTGCAACATCTGTAAAGTTTGCAATACCTCCACCGACAAGTAAAAACTTTGGACGACCCTTTGAATCTTTTTCACGTGTCATCAAATCAAGAATAGTCTTTGCATACTCATATGTCAAATCAGTTGTTGGATTACCGCTGTATTCGCCATAATTTGCAAGCTCATCACGATATCCAAGATCAACAATTGTATCAGTGTAAATTACACTTCCTCCACCGCCAGCAACCATAGTCCATACTCGTCCTTTTGGATTAAGTATTGTGAGCTTGAGTGATGCACCACTTTTTTCATCCATTGTTTTAATGTATTTTTCTTCTTTGGAAAGCTTTCTTCCAAATGGTGCTGGGAATGGCAGATCTCCCCATTTTTTACTATACTCAA
The DNA here is from genome assembly GCA_020054495.1 of Thermoplasmata archaeon. Lineage (GTDB taxonomy): Archaea > Thermoplasmatota > E2 > DHVEG-1 > DHVEG-1 > JAGMDE01. The sequence goes on from JAHWGK010000049.1 coordinate 6,472, forward strand.
AATGAGCAGTATCATCAATTCGAGCTACTAAATCCAGCGGTACAAGGTTTTTACCTGTTACAACAAACGGGTTTATTTCTAGATATGCATAACCAAGTTCGCGATAGAAATTAAACAAACCTTTGATAAAATCTGCAAACATTTTTTTATGTTCTTTTGAAGTGTCTTTGGGCAGTTTACTTTCAATATTGATTTTATTAACATCTTCTTCAACTGGGACAAGAATTTCTGCAACAGTATCCCAAACTGACTCGATATCAACCCCACCATGATTTGAGAAATAAATTGTATCCCCATCACGGTTACTTTTTATTGCAACATAGAACTCACCTTTGTGTGGTACGAATGGCTCTATGATAAAATGAGTCAGTTTATCAGCTATCTTTCCAACTTTTGTGTCTTTGTTCATTCGCTCTTTTATCCATTTTTTAGCTTCTGCAAAAGTTGCGTTGGCCTTTATCAGACCATGTTTTCCTCGTTTTCCAAATAGTTGATCTGGTTTTACAACTAGCTTTTCCTCTTTTAGCCATTTATGTTTTTTTGGCAGGTCATCCAGTTTTGTATTTGGATCAACAAGGACAACTTTTCCGGGATAACTAATACTTTTTCCAAAATACTCTGTCCAGTATTTTGCAAGCATTTTTTTCCCATTATATTCTCTTATTCCTCTCTGTGCCATTTTTTATCTACCTCTCTTCTAAGCTTTATTTTTTATATATGCAAGTGTACCACCTGCAAGTACAATCTCTTTCTGTCTATCTGAAAGAGTATAATCCACCTCAAACTCTAATCCTTTTGAAGTGTTTTTAACTTTCAAGACCTCGCCGTTTTCAATTACTTTTTTAATATTTGGTATTTCTAAATCATCTCCTTGTTCAATTTTATTATAATCACTTTCGTTTTTGAAAGTCAAAGGAAGTATTCCAAAATTAATGAGATTTGCAGTATGAATTCTTTCAAATGATTTAGCTATCACTGCTTTTGTCCCCATAAACATTGGACAAAGTGCTGCATGCTCTCTTGACGAACCTTGGCCATAACTAAGCCCAGCGATAAAGATATTTGATTTACCACTGTCACGTATTTTTTTTGCCCGTTCATAGAAATTTGGATCAACTACTTCAAACAAGAATTCCGAATACTTTGGGACATTAGATCTGTATTTCATTTTGCTACCTGCAGGAATTATGTGATCAGTTGTAATTTGATCTTCTACTTTGATTGTTACTTCTCCAGTTATTGAATCTGGCATAGGTAAGGCTGCTGGAGGATCACCAATATTTGGTCCATGGTATATCTTGAGATGTTCAGGGTGTTCCAGTGGATAAATAAACATGCTATCATCGATATAGAAAGCCTCAGGCATCTGGACATTTGGGTACTTGATACCCATTTTCTCAAGATCACGCGGATCTGTCATTTTACCTGTAATTACTGCTGCTGCCGCTGTTTCAGGGCTTACAAGATATGCCTGTGCACTTTTTGTTCCAGATCTTCCTAAAAAGTTTCTGTTACTTGTTCGTAATGATACTGCATCGGTTTTTGGTGATTGGCTGTTGCCTATGCAAAAACCACATGCTGACTCTGCAATTCGTGCACCAGCCGAAATAAGATCTGTTAGTCCGCCATCTCGTGTAATGTTTTCAAGAACCTGTTTTGAACCAGGTGCAATAACAAAGCTAACATTTGGATGAGCCTTCTTGCCCTTTAGGACATTTGCTACTGTCATAAGATCCTTGTACGAAGAGTTAGTACAACTTCCAAGACAAACTTGATCTACTTCCATTCCTTCAAGTTCTTTTACTGTTTTAATATTTCCAGGACTGTGTGGATATGCTGTTAGTGGAACAATCTCACCTAAATCTAGATCAATAACTTTTTCGTATTCTGCATCAGGGTCTGCTTTTAACTCGGACCAGTCTTTCTCCCGACCTTGAGCTTTTAGAAATGCTCTAGTTGTTTCATCACTTGGAAAAACAGAAGTTGTGACACCACATTCTGCACCCATGTTTGTAATAGTTGCTCTTTCAGGAACAGAAAGTGTATTTACTCCTTCTCCACCATACTCAAAAACACAACCAACGTTTCCTTTTGTTGTAAAAATCTCAAGCATTTTTAGAACAACATCTTTTGCTGCACACCACGGTTTAAGTTTACCTTTAAGATTTATTTTTATTACTTTTGGGCAAGTTAGATAAAACGGACCACCTGCCATTGCAACAGCAACATCAAGGCCGCCAGCTCCTATTGCAACCATGCCGATTCCGCCACCAGTTGGCGTATGAGAATCTGAACCTAGCAAGGTCTTACTCGGTTTTCCAAATCGTTCAAGATGGACTTGATGGCAGATACCATTACCTGCACGTGAGTATATTATTCCATATTTTGCTGCTACACTTTGTAGATATTTATGGTCATCTGCATTTTCAAAACCAATTTGAACGGTGTTATGATCCACATAACTAACTGAAAGTTCTGTCTTAACTTTTGATGCGCCCATCGCCTCAAATTGAAGATAAGTCATAGTCCCAGTTGCATCTTGGGTTAATGTCTGATCAACCTTAATCGCAATTTCTTTACCGGGTTCCCATTTACCTTCTACAATATGTTTCTCTAAAATCTTTTGAGTTATATTCTTTCCCATTTGAATTAACCTCCCCTTCAATAGGGTACAGACGGTAATATAAAATTAATACTTAAATCATTTGTAGATGACTCCTAGGCATATACAGTCTAATTAATACTTTAATAGTTCAGCAAGCGAATAAGACAAGGTAGCATTTGAACCTCGCTCCAACGCTTTTGCTCATATCCTAATTAAGAGTCAGTATCAAATCATAGGGACTCTGTATTTTTCGATTGAAAAACCTGTTTTTTCCAATCTAGCTTACGCTAATAGGGTTATCTGTTATCGGCAGATACTTGAGTCAGAAATAATGTCTTCTTTGGTATAGATACAATTCTCTGCCATTGCTATTGACAGGTTATTGGTGAATTCTTTTTTGATAGATTTTTTAATGAGTTTACCTACATCTTTTTGTGTATGAGGTGAGCGCGTCTGATGCCCAAGCTGTAACCATATCATACACACTCAAATAGCTGTTATGTAAAAAGATATTGAGTTTGATTAGCTCAAGCCTTCGGAACTACTGTAATTTTAAAAAAATTATTATACTCCAAGTCTATTCAGGCAAACCCAATTATAGTAAAAATAGGGAGGTAAAATTATATGATGATAATTGTGAGATTATATCCAAAGAGCGATCTAAATAAGACATGGAAGTTTGCTGAAGACGTAATTGCAAAAGAATCGACAGAAGGAGTTACACCGTTGTATGCTACCCAGGCAGAAGGAATGATGAACGTGGGTGTTATCTTTGATGTAAAAGACCCGGATGATATTGCACATTTTCTAACAGAAACTCTTTCTAAGTGTGATCATTGTCATCACAGCAAGACAATATCGCTTATGAAACCAGTATTTTTTCCCATTCCTAAAAAGAAACCAGAGAACATTCAACGGTATGTTATAAGGATTTATACACATCCAAAAAATTATCGGACGATTTATAATTATTTGACCGACTACAAGTATCCGTTTAATCTTTTCCCAATCTATGTTTCATATTCTCTTGGGGATGAAGACATCGTTATGACTGTTGCTGCTGATTCTCCTGAAACGGTTAATACCTTTGTCCGTGAGAACATCCGAGGCTTGGAGGGAGCAGATTCCGTAGCGTTCTATCCAGTTGTGAGGGCAAAGCGATTTGTTTCTCTTGGAAGATTAATAGAAGAACAAAAAAAGCATCTTGCTGAAAGAGCGGAGAAAATCCCTCAAAGCGAAATTGATAAAGATTTTGACTGGGTTGAAAACTTTGAAGAATATGCAAAGTTAACAGGGGCATTTCCGGGGGATATCTAGATTAATAGACTTTTCTCACGCGAGATTGAAACGTTATATTGATGAATAAATAAAAGTTTAAAATTATCGGCAGGCGGAAAAAATGACGGAAGAGAATATATCGGTATTGCTTGATGAAAAACGTGTCTTTAAACCAAAAGAAGAATTTGTTAATCAGACAAATGTTAAACAATGGATGGACAAACATGGTATAAAAAACCTTGATGAGTTGCACAAAAAAGCTGAAAACAGGGAATGGTTTTGGGGTGAAATATCAAAAGAACTTGTCGAGTGGTACAAACCATATACTAAGATTGTTGAGTGGGACGCACCATGGGTTAAATGGTTTACTGGCGCTAAATATAATATTGTCCACGATGCACTTGATAAACATGTAAATAGCTGGCGAAAAAACAAGGTTGCCTTTATTTTTGAAGGCGAACCTGGTGATGTACAAAAATTAACCTACAACGACCTTTATATCGAAGTCAATAAACTTGCTAATGCATTGAAAAAAATTGGTGTAAAGAAAGGCGATCGCGTTGGAATTTATTTGCCTATGATTCCTGAACTCCCAATTTCAATGCTTGCTTGTGCGAAAATCGGCGCCATACATTCTGTTGTATTCTCTGGTTTTAGTGCTCTTGCACTTAGAGATCGAGTTAATGATTGTGAAACTAAAGTAGTAATCACATGTGATGGTTTTTGGCGACGTGGAAGAAAGGTTTATCTTAAAGAGCAAGCAGATGTCGCTCTAGAAGAAGCACCAAGTGTTAAACAAGTAATTGTTTGTAAGCGTACGGGTGATGGAGTTCCTTGGACAGCTGGAAGAGATGTTTGGTGGCATGATCTTATTTTTGATTCACCAAAAGAATGTGAAACTGAAAAACTAGATGCAAATGATCCATTATTCTTTTTATATACATCTGGTACTACTGGTAAACCAAAGGGCATTATCCATGCCCATGCCGGTTATGCAGTTGGTACTGCTTACACCCTAAATTGGGTATTTGATATGAAAGATACTGATATCTGGTGGTGTGCAGCAGACATCGGTTGGATTACTGGGCACTCATATATTGTATATGCGCCATTGATTCTTGGTGCAACATCTGTTTTGTATGAGGGTGCTCCTAACTTTCCTCAGCCAGATCGTTGGTGGGAAATTATTGAAAAATATAATGTTACACTTCTCTATACTTCACCTACAAGTATCCGTTTTTTTATGAAATATGGTGAAGAATGGACTAAAAAACATGATCTTAGTACACTTCGAATTCTAGGATCTGTTGGTGAGCCGATAAATCCTGAAGCTTGGATTTGGTATTATAAAAATATTGGTAATGAGAACTGCCAGATTATGGATACTTGGTGGCAAACTGAGACTGGTCATTTTGTAATATCTCCGTTACCTCTCACACCTTTGAAGCCTGGTTCTGCAACAAGGCCACTTCCAGGTCTTTCTGCTGATGTTTTAAATGAAAAAGGAGAGCCTGTTCAAAATGCTGGTGGAAACCTTGTATTAAATCATCCATGGCCAGGAATGCTTAGAGGTATTTATAAGAATCCTAAGAGATACAAAGATACTTACTGGAGTAAATTTAAAGGATTATATCTTGCTGGTGATGTTACAAGAAAAGACAATGATGGATTCTTTTGGATTCAGGGTAGATCTGATGATGTACTAAATGTATCAGGTCATAGAATCGGTAATTCTGAGGTGGAATCAGCTTTGGTAAGCCATCCATTGGTTGCTGAAGCAGCAGTAATTGGTAAACCACACTCTCTTAAAGGCGAATCAATCACATCATATGTAGTTCTAATGGGAAAGGCAAACCCAAGCGAGGAACTACGAAAGGAACTTCGTGAGCATGTTGGAAACGAGATGGGTAAGATAGCTCGCCCTGATGAAATATGGTTTGTTAATGATGTACCAAAGACTCGTAGTGGAAAAATCATGAGGCGTGTGATTCGCTCTAAGGCTCTTGGTAAAGACGCTGGCGACATTTCGACTCTTGCTAATCCTGAGGCAGTAGAAGAAATTACTAAAGCTAAATAAAAACCAATTTACCATTTTTTCTTTTTTTGCCTAATAACTGTTATATAATGCTTAATCGTTTTACTCCCGGAATTATAAGGAGGAATAATAAGTTTTAACTAGAAAAAAGGGGGGATACAAAATGAATTTCGAAGATATTGAAAATGGCATAGTTGAACTTATTAGAAAAGCTGAAACAGATCTACCAAAAGACGTAATTGATTCTTTGAAAAAGGCCTATGAAATCGAAGAAGGTGTTGCAAAAACTCAGATAGATGCAATTTTAACAAACATTGATTTAGCAAAGAAATCAAAACGCCCAATGTGTCAAGATACAGGTATTCAAACTTTTTTTGTAACAATTGGTATTGATTTTCCTCATATTGATAAGTTGAAGGAAATAATCTTGAATGGTGTTAAAAAGGCAACAAAGGAAATCCCTCTAAGACCTAATACTGTTGATCCTTTTACAGGCGAAAATCATAAAGATAACACAGGTTTTCAGATTCCATATGTTACATGGGAGTTTTCTGATGGAAGTGATGTCAAAATAACTGCTTTTCCAAAGGGCGGTGGAAGCGAAAACATGAGTAAACTTGGAATGTTAAAACCAGGCGTTGGAATTGATGGTGCCAAGGATTTTGTTGTTGAAGAAATGATAAAAGCCGCAGGAAATCCATGTCCTCCTACTGTTGTTGGTGTGGGGATAGGGGGTGGTGCTGACTTAGCTATGAAACTAGGTAAAAAAGCATTGTTAAGACCTGTTGGTGAACGAAATACGGATAAAACTATTGCTAAAATTGAGGAAGAACTAATCAAACGAATCAATAAAAGCGGTATAGGTCCTATGGGTCTTGGTGGAAAAACAACTGTTTTAGATGTTCACATTGAAAAAGCGCATAGACATCCAGCGAGTTTACCGGTTGGAATCGCAGTTCAATGTTGGGCAGATAGAAGAGCACATATGATTATACACAGCGATGGAACTTGGGAGGTAAAATAAATGGAATATAATCTTAATTTACCTGCTAGCAAAGAAGAAATAAAAAAACTAAAGATTAGAGATATTATTTATGTTACAGGTAAAATATTTACAGCTAGAGATGAAGCACATCATATGATGCTTGAAAAAGATGAAATCCCATTTAATCCATCTGAAATGGCGCTCTTTCATTGCGGACCTCTTATGAAAAAAGATAACTCTAAATGGCAAGTGGTATCAGCAGGTCCAACAACAAGTAGTCGTATGGAGATATTTGAGGATAAATTTCTTGAAAGATTTGGAACAAATATCATAATTGGAAAGGGCGGTATGGGTGATAAAACAGAAAAAGCATTACAGCAATTTACAGGAGTATATACAGCATATGCTGGTGGTGCTGGAGCGCTTGCAGCAGATAAAGTAGAAGAAGTGTTAGGTGTATATTGGCTAGAAGAACTTGGAATGCCTGAAGCTGCTTGGATATTTAAAGTTAAAGAGTTTGGTCCTCTTGTAGTAGCAATAGATTCACATGGCGGATCGATATATAAAGAATTGAAAAAACAATTAAAAGCATAGGTGATGTATTGGGTATTGATCTTACGATAGATCTTAAAGAAGTGTCAATTGTTATCAAAGATTTTATCAAAACATATGTTAAAAACTCTGGATGTAAGGGCGTTGTTATTGGCTTATCGGGTGGAGTTGATTCTGCTGTAACAGCTGTTTTATGTAAAGATGCTTTAGGTAAAAAAAATGTTAAATGCTTATTTTTGCCTGATGAATCTACTCCTGATTCAGATGTTAGCCATTATAAATTAATTGTAAAAAAATTTGGTTTATCCAGCGAAGTAAAAGATATCACAAATATTATTAAAGAAATTGATGCCAATTGCATTTTGAAACCAGATAAATACACACTTGCAAACGTTAAAGCTAGAACTAGGATGATTTTACTTTTTGAATATGCTAATATGACTAACAATCTTGTCTGTGGGACTTCTAACAAATCTGAGATGTTGGTTGGTTATTTTACTAAATACGGTGATGGTGGTGTTGACATTATGCCCATTGGTGATCTTTATAAAACTCAGGTTTGGGAGCTTGCTAAATTTTTAAAAATTCCCAAAGAAATTATTTCTAAACTGCCAACTGCAGGTTTGTGGAAAGGACAGTTTGATGAGCAAGAGTTAAAACTTAGCTACAATCAACTAGATGAAATATTGGGAGGTTTAGAACGAAAGATGGAGATTAAAGGGATAGCACATATTACTGGCGTGAAAAAATCAGAGATTGAAAGAGTAAAGGAGATGAGGATTAAAAGCCAGCATAAGAGAAGAGCAGCTTTAATTCCAAAGGTTGGGTTAAGAACCCCTGGTTATGATTGGCGATCTCCGGTTGTAGTAGGGTAATAGATAATTTTAAATCATTATTATACAATACTAAGTATAAATGAATAAAAGATTATATGCAATTATATTTGTAACCCTGAATCTTACATTGTTTTTTTATTCAAATTGTTTTGCAGTTGAAACTAATAACCTAAAATCTAAATCATCTGTATCTGAAAAAGTCGAGATTTCCATAAATAATCAAGCATCACCTGTAAAATTATCATTAGACGAAGCTAATAAAATAAAAGATATGTTTCTAAAAATAGAAGAAAATTTTGAAGGAGTTAAGAAGATTAACGAACAAATAAATATCTTGAAAAAAATTAACATTATCCCGTCAAATTTTACTTTATATACTTTAATTTCAGCCATAAATCAATATAACACAAAGCTTTTGCAGTTTTCAAATTGAAAGAGCGTTCTTATGCTCTTTAACTCCTTTTAATAACTGATTAAATACCC
>JAHWGK010000004.1 GCA_020054495.1 Thermoplasmata archaeon
CATATCTGGACAAGTATTCATCATCCTCAAACAATGGGAAAACTCAGTGCTTTCCAGAAAGGACTGAAACGATTCCTCCATCATAAACTAGGCAGTTCTAGAGATATTCATGAGATTGATTACTACATCGATGTTTATGTCCATTGGTACAACAATGGTAAATATCATTCTGCAATAGATACCTATCCAGAGGAACGATACTCTGGACAGCGAGATCTCGAATGGTATAATCATCTTGTCAAAAGTCTTAAATTAGAAAAAACCCTTGTCATGAGTCAATAGAAGCGACATATCTCATGTCCCTACACATTAAGAATATTACTTGGCGGGCAACGCCATTATAAATACTATATACTGGTTTTTTTACTCTGTTTATGTTTCTGTTGTTAGTACGTATCGAAGCGTTCCAGTATAATCTCCTGGAATTTGAGCAAGTGGAATAGCCATCCGATATTCTATATCACTGGTAGTTTTACTTGTACTATCATTTTCTGCCCATTGGTAATCTGGATCGCTAACACCCCATAGGTTTAGTGGCCCAGTCCCTGGAAATGGTGTGATTGAAGTTAGGTTTCCACCTCTTAGTGATACTGTTGTATTAGCTATGTTTGCGCTGGGATTTAATTCGTGGTCTAGTTGATCTAGATTTACACTTAGAGAATAGTTGCCATTTGATCTTGTAACAAGAGTAATATTGCTTGTTGCTATTACAGTTGTACCTGGATTTCCAGATATTGTTGGCCATCCAGCGCTTATGATCTCTGTGTAACTGTATACTCCAAACTCACTAATTGATTCACCTTTTGTAGGGTTAAAATATGACAAATTACCAGCTTGGTCTTCTGCTGTAATGTTAAAGTTCCAGGACCATAAGTCGTTGTGACCTGCGGCTGTATTCCAAGCTCCGTCACCTGGAGCGTATCTGAATTGATAACCTGGTGTAAATGCAAATGTTACGTTGTAACAATCTGTGTTTCCAGGACTACCATCTGGATCTATATCACTTGTTTCACTACAATCTTCTGGATTAAAAGATACTTCATCATCTGGCCATAGCATAGTCCAGTTAGCGGTACCTGTAGTATTTTCCCATTGCAGGTAGAGGTTTTTATTTCCTCCTTCGCTCTGGTTATATATTGTGGCTTCACTACTATTGTCATACCAGGCTGTAATGTTAATATATATTATATCTGCCCATCCTTGGTCACTGCTGATATTTACGATGAATCTGTATTCTGCACTGTTGTTTACATCTATTTGCTGATTTAATCTTGATTCCCAAGTTCCCGAGTTATTATATTGGAAATCAAACCAATTAATCCTAGGTTCTAGTTGTAAAACAGTTACATTTAATGTAGTCGAATTATCCCAGCTGTTACTTAGGTCTCCGGGGTTAGCCTTACTAAACATAACTAAAGGTCCAATAAGGAAAACATTACTGAACAGAGAAACAACAATTGCTACAACTAATAAAATAGATAATGTTTTTCTTTTTCCCATCTTTCTCACATCCCATCTATGAGTTGCAATTTAACAACTTTTTTTAGAGTGCTACTCCTCGTTAATACCTGGTAGACTTATATACTTTATTTGCAGGTGGATAAGTAGGTATATATGCAGGTGTGTATATAGTAAAAACATAGGTAATTAATTATGAAGCCTGTAGCTGAATGAGTTAAAAATGTTAAAAAAATGAAAACGAAATAGTTAGGCAAAAAGGATTAAAAAATTTTAGTCTTGAATAATTTTAGTGGCTACACGTGCAGTGTATCTCCCTCCGATTGTCCCTAAGGGTATATAAATATTGAATTGTACGTTCACAGTTTGACTAACACTATTTTTGCTAAAGATTCCTGAATCGTTGTATATATCTACTGCATTTACTTCCCCAATACCTAAAAATGTTACATCAGTAGTTATATCATCACTAGGATCAGCATCGGCAAGGATGTCAACATTATTTGCAATTGGAATGTTTGTTCCCCAAGTTGTATTTGTAAGATTCTCTTCGAAATATATTGTCATGTTAAAATCATAATTTGATGAATATGTTATTATAACAACACTAGAAGCATCACTAAATCCCGGTGAAGCAATTACATCCACCCAATTTTCTGCAGGAGAGATTGAAGTGAACTTATGCACACCATACTCATCAATTTTTACATCATTTTTACCTTCTGAATCTGCAACTGTTATATTGAAATTCCATGAATGAATATCATTAACAATATTTTGAGTTGTATCCCATGTGTCATTACCACCTGCCCATCGTACCTGACTTAGAGGCTCGAAACTAATTTTAATAATTCTGGTAGTTGCATTAATAATTGTTTCAGTGCAGTTTGCTAGAACTACCTGAGCTTCATCATCTGGCCATAACATTCTATAGGCAGCAGTTCCTGTTTTATTTTCATATTGAAGAAACATATTCAGATTTCCACCAAGATTATCTGATTGATTATATGTTGTAACATCACTTCCATTATCATACCATGCGGTGATGTTTATGTATTCAATTTTATCCCATCCACTTTCATCAGTGATGTTGATTTGAAAGTAGTACTCATTATTGACATCCAATGAACCCGTAACATTATTTAGTTTTGAACCTGTGGTATTCATAATATCGTAGTTGTTAATCACTAGAATTGCATATTTATAGTAACAAATTGCGTCGGCTGTAATTGGGGCTATTTCATCAGATGAGCCTGATTTGCTCCCAATGCTATAAAACTCATAATATCCGTTACCTTCAGGAAAATCAAAATCCCAGCTCCATGGATAATAAGTATCAGGATTAGAACCATCACTCCATGTCGTCCAGTTTATACCATTTCCGCCTGTTGATTGTGTAGTAGCTACCACTCTTACTTCATCTATATATACATCATCATTGTCATTCAGAGCGTTACACTGGAATCTAATTTGCATATCAGTTGGAAATGTATAACTGGTTTCATTTATCCAAACGATTTCGTGATAAAATTGACCATTAACAAATTCAGTACCTGCAACATAAATCGCTGGTTGTTGCCATATGTTACCATCGAAATATTCTACATAGAACTCATGGCCATTATCTAATCCTATAGATTGAAACCAGAACTCAACCTGTATACATTCATAACCTGGTGTGTCGACATCAATACCAGTTGTATGATAAAATGATGAGGCAACTCCATTGTTATCTCGAATATTTACAGCATTACTGCCCTGGTGAGCATATGTTACTCCAGTGTACAGCACGCAATCGATTCCGCCAGAGGAATAGTTTCCAAAGCCATCTTCAAAATCATCGTAGGTTAAAAGATTCCATGAGTCCCAGCTTTGATTATCTTCAGCCCAACGATAGTATAATGAAACTTGATCTAAAGCAGAGTCCCCAGTAGCAGTGATTGTTTTGGGTTCTGATGTTATTACATTATATGGGTATATAGTGTCAACTGACGTTTCTATTGTTTCAGTTGTAAAGTGAAATGTGTCAGAATCATTTATATCGGAACCATCACTAACGCTTACATTCCAATAATAGGTTTTAGAGTAACTACTGAAATTATTATTCATTTGGTAATAGGTTCCATTTCCATCAGCACCTGTTATATTACTACCAAAAACCTTCCAAGGGCCACTACTATTACTATACCATGTGATGGTCATTGAATCTCCCTCAGCATGATTTACAGTTATGCTCATCTGAGGTATCACGCTGATACCAATGCTTTCGTTAGATGGAACTTCATTAGAAATTGTTGGTATAACATTTGTTTTATTGTTATTACTCGCATTAGTATCTGACCATTGATGAAGAGTGGTTGAGTCATATGTCCAGTTTGCAAAGCTCCAAGCTTGATAATAATATGTAACACCTTCTGCAAGACCTGTATCTTCATAGTTCGTCCCGCTTCCATTGTATGCTTCTATACCTTCTCCTCGTGCCCAAATAGCAACTGTTTTTCTTTCAATGTATGTTTTATTTGCGCCTGTTCCAATATTCCATGTTAGATATATGTTACTTGTACTGGTATTTGCTTGCACTGTCAAACTATTGGGTTCGTCCGGTTTTGTTAAAAATGTTTTTGCTCCACCTGATTCATCCCAACCTCCGCTGTTATTGGCTTTTGTATCAAAATAATACAAAGTCCCTTTTGTTAATAAACCAGTGCCACTAGTATCATAACTAAACTCTGTATTATTAGCAATTATACCTTGTGATACATTATTATCTGTTGGCGGATTCTGTGTTCCCCATAAAAAATAACAGGCAGTATCAACACTACCATTATATTGTAAATATCCGCGAAGCGTAGCATTGGTCTCCTCTATTCCTGTAATTTCATTAGTTACCACAATTGGAACTGCAGGTACAATCCCATCATCAGCTTGAGGGCTATCACCTCGTGGCGCATTCTGATCCCCATTACTAGTCCATCCATTATCTGTAGCAAAAGCCCAAGCTTTATAATAATAATGATTGCCGGGAGTTAAACTAGTATGGCTAAATGGTGTAGTAACATTACCGTCGGCATCAATTGATATCCCTTCACCTTCATTCCATGGGCTTGGAGCACTGCCAATGGAATACTCGATATACGCTCCATCACCACCAGTACCATCGGTCCAAGACAAGTCTATTCTGGTAGTGTTAATTACGGTGGCCGTAAAACCAGTTAAAGGATCAGGTTTAGTTAGAAATGAGTTTGTGCCTCCAGATTCATCCCAACCCTCAATATTAACGGCTTTAGAGTCAAAATAGTACAAAGTCCCTTTTGTTAAGAGACCAGTTCCACTTGTATCAAAACTGAATTCTGCGCCATTTGCTATTATACCCTGAGATACATTATTTGCAGTAGGTGGATTGGCAGTATCCCACAAAAAGTAACAAGTAGTATCTGCGGTACCATTATTTTGTAACCATCCACGTAATGTTGCATTGGTTTCTTCTACACCAATGGAACTGTTTGTTATAACAGTTGGTAAAGCAGCTCCAACGTCTGTTGTATCTTGTTTTTCGCTTGTATAAGTTGTTTCTATGCTGTCTCCATTACGATATTTAACTCTGAATCCATAAGTTGTACCTCCTGTCAAACCTGTTGAGTTAAAATAATATCTGCCACTATCTGAATCAGTTATCCATCCACTATCAAGTGCTCCGCCAGTTACACATTCGAAATACGCTGCTGTAAGTCCTGATAAAGGATTAGTAGGATGAGCAACGCTCATGTTAATCCAGTTAATTCCATGTCCATCGATGGTGAATTCTCCATCTGTAGGAGGATTACAAAGTGAATATTTTGTCTTCTCAGTTGGATTATAAACTGTTTCTTCAGCGTCTGCATTTTGGTATCGTACTTGTGAATCATAGTTAGTGTTTTCTGTTAAACTGGTTCTATTGTGATAGTAGATTCCATTTAGCCATCCACTATTTGTTGCACCTCCAGTAATCCAATTGAAATAACTAGCTGTCGAGCCACTTGTTGGATTTGTTGGAGGTACAACTGTTGCATTTACCCAGGTTACACCACTAGAAAGAGTTAATTCTCCATCAGTTGGTGGACTGCAAAGAGTATAATTTGTTTTTTCTGTCGGATTATAAGAGGTAGTTTCAGCGTCTGCATTTCGGTATCGTACTTGTGAACCATAGTTAGTGTTTTCTGTTAGACTCGTTCTATTGTGATAGTAGATTCCATTTAGCCATCCGCTATTTGTTGCACCTCCAGTAATCCAATTGAAATAACTAGCTGTCGAGCCACTTGTTGGATTTGGAGGTTGAACAACAGTTGCATTTATCCAAGCATCACTAATTTCAAAACTTAATTCGCCATCAGTTGGCGGGTCTACACTTGTATATTCATAGGATATTGGGGTACTATAATTACCCTCATTTGGAGTTCCATAATTGTCTCTTGCTTTAACTTCATAACCATATTGAGTGTTTTCAGATAAACCATCATCTGTATAAGTTGTACTTGCCTGCCAAGTTCCATCTGTTCCTCCTGAATTACCTGTAGTTTCATTGAAATAATAAGTTATAGGTAAACTAATATCGGATGCTGTTGTTGCAATCATAGTAATACTTGAGGAACTAACATTGTATGGTTCAGTCGACCATGTCATAGGATCAGGTGTTGGCGGATTATTATCAGTCTCTGTGTAAGTACAGTAAATGCTAACAAGATAATTAGAGTCTACAACTGTTGCAGTATATGGATCTGGGAAGTTAGGATAAGTCTCACCAGCGTCTATATAGAGACCATTGCCACCAGTTGTTGTATACATTAATTCAGATTTGAAACTGTCAGTAAATACAACTAGATAATACAAATCATTTGCAACTAAAGTGGGGCCAGTGGTAAAATCAAATTCAACCCAACCATCTTGAACAGAAGTATTCTCATTAGTTACACCATTGGTTAGTAAATTTCCACTACTATCATAAATTGCTGCTCTACCACTATTTGCTCCACCAGCTGTAGAAAAATATGCTGTTATACTATCAGCAATGCCTGTGGTAACTCCCATTTGAAACAATCCACCAGGTATATCATCCCCATCCTGTCCCGATGCCCCTGTTCCAGTATTACCAAATATTGGATCAAGCAATACATCGGTCCCTGCAAGGATATCATCACTAGGATTGTTTTTATTCCCTGTTAAAACTCTAAAATAAAAATAATCATCGCCATCAATAGTTCTCATACCATGTTCAAAAATGAGTGGTTCTGGTATAGCTATCATATCAATCCAGTTGTAAAATACAGTGTAATCTTCAGTTTCGTTTACAGAGTAAGTCAAAATGTACTCATAGTTTTCACTATTATTTACATAGCTTTTTACCGGGAGCTCGATAGCATAAGTAAGCTGATAATCTGTGGTGTAAGGTGCTAAGAAATTTAGGCTTACTTTTTCGCTGGTGTTGTCTTCAAATCTAACCTTATCGACTATTAAACATTGGTCTATATTTATCCATCTATTACTACTAGACTCATATGCTTCTAGGGACCACCCACTGTTTTCTTTAAATAATCGCCAAAAAGAGTCCCAATTAATTTCTTTCACTGATGAAATACCAAAGCTATTTTCAGGTGCATTACTATATATAAAAGAGTCATTGTTTTTTGAGATAATAATCTCATTTGTTTTAGTGTCACTAACATTTTCTCTAGTTATTTCCTGATCAGTTAAAAGAGTAGAATTTTGTAAAAAGGAATCATTATCAGCATTTTGTATAACTGAATAATTAAGCATCTCGTCCTGGATTGTATTATTACTATTTGCATTCTCACTTGTTTGATTTTCTGTCTGAGGTGGTATATCATAATCTCCAGTCAATTCTGGTTCTGAAGCAATATTACTGGATGTATTCATATCTATTACTGGTAAAACTGTGAATGGTCGCCTTTGAGTAATGCTCATATTTTCATTATTCGTGACTGTAATCGTAATTGTATAATCGCCTTTATCAACATTGTATACAGACCAATTTCCTTGCCATTGACCAGAATAGATAGTACTATTCACAACGTTTCCTTCAACAAATGACAAATTGATTATTTCTAACTTGGCAATATTTGCAATAACAGAATTAATACCTTCCAGGTCAGAAGCCGAAACATTCAATAAAATAGAGTTTCCTAGATTCACATTCTTAGGGAAAATATTAAACGAAGAAATCATCAGATATGAGGAGGATGTAGTATCCTGAGTAGTAATAGCTGGTACAATTGCAACGGATAATAAAACAATAGTCAATATTAATGCAAAAATTTTCCTATAGCTCACAAATTTTGATGACCTAAAAATATTACCTCCACCCACTTTTTTATTAAAATTTAAAGAATCTACTGAATTAGATTGTACATTTTTCAATCGACTCCGCGGGTAGGTAGAAACTGTTGACTTTACTGCCTCCTCATTTATTGGGGGAGCATTACTAAAAATTAACAAATCTGTAGTGTTTTTAACTGATTTTTCCTCTTTATTAGAAGTTGTATGCTTCTTTAATACGTCATCCACTTTCTCTTCAATATTTTTTTTGGAATCTGTCATTATCCTCTTCTGGTCAGAGAAGATAAAATCTATGTTAATAATTGACTTCTTGTCCTTAAGACCAGGTTCATATATACCAATTAATGATAATAAAAAAAAGTTGAATTGAGTAACTACCTCAATAGAAAAAGAGGATTCTACTTTTTCATCATCTACATGAATTATAACTTTCCAATTACCGTGATTTGCTTCTTTATCAATTCCGAGATAAAATGAATATGTATTCTTATCTTTGATACATTTAGAGGGGTTAATATATTCTGATACATGGCCACTCACATCTCTCCAAACTCCATTATCATATTCCCATCTGTAGTAGTTACAAATAGAGCGATTTTCAAGTTTAGGTAAAGATTCTCCATGGTAGGCAACAATACTAATTTTCTCAACTTCTTTATCAAGCAAAACATTAAAATATCGAAAATCGCCAGCAACAATATATGAGTTTCCAGAAGAAGCTGCACAGTCTTTCCAACTAAGGTCATTTGTAGAAACTGATTTTGAGATTGTTAAACCAGATAATGCAAAGGGTATTAGTAATATAATTATTAACAAAACTATTTTGAGAGTAAATCTTCTACTTGTGCACCCATCCGACATCCGCATTACAAAATAGATATTCTAAGTAAACTTATATATTTTACGTATTTTGGATAATTATTGTTTAAATAAAAAAGACAATGAAAACAAACGTTTGATTTTAGATGGTTTATACTATCCATTAAAATACCAAAAACATATTTCCTCTTTATATGCCAGTTGTAACGTTTGACTATAACGACTTTATCGATATACTTGGACACAAAATTTCAAAAGATGAGTTAATAGAAAGATTGCCGATGATTGGAGCTGGTTTAGATAGAGTCGAAGAAGATGAGATAAGTATTGAGTTTTTTCCAGATAGACCTGATCTTGCATCTGTTGAAGGAATTGCACGTGCATCAAGGGCTTTTTTTGAATTTAAAACAGGACTTAAAAATTATGATATCAAAAAATCTGATATTATAACAAATGTTGAGCCATCTGTTAAAAAAGTAAGGCCCTTTGTAACTACCGCTCTTGTGAAAAAAGTGACCATGACTGATGAGCTTATAGCATCTCTTATGGATCTACAGGAGAAACTGCACTTAGGACTTGGTAGAAACCGGAAAAAAGTTGCCATAGGTGTTCATAATTTTGACCCTATAGAGCCCCCGTTTACATACAAAGCAGTTGACCCAGATTCAGCAGAATTTGTTCCATTAAATAAGGTTGAGTCAATGACTTTAAATGAGATACTCAAGCACCATGAGAAAGGAATTGATTATGCGCACATACTGGAAGATTTCGATAGGCATCCGTTGATTGTTGATAAATATAATAATGTGCTTTCCTATCCTCCAATTATTAATGGTAGCTTAACAGAAGTTACACCTTTTACAACTGATTTGTTTATCGATGTTACAGGCACTGATAGAAAGGCAATAAATTACGCTTTAAACATTGTAACAACTTCACTTGCTGAGAGAGGAGGACAGGTTTATAGCACAAAAGTGAACGATAATGGAAAAACTTATATTTCACCGGATTTGAATTCCGTTGAAAGAAAGTTATCAGTGAATTATGTAAATAAAATTCTTGGGACAAAGTTGAATGCAAAAGATATTGTCCTATGTCTTAAGAAAATGGGTTACAATGTGTTAGATTTAAACGAAAATGAGTTGAAGGTTGATATCCCTGCATGGCGGGCAGATATTTTGCATGAAATAGATCTTGTTGAAGATGTAGCTGTAGGATATGGTTTTGATAAATTTGAAACAGATTTCCCTAAAGCCTTAACATTTGGAAAAAGTTTACCTAAACATGATCTTTACGAAGGTCTCAGACATATTATGGTAGGTCTTGGTTTTAATGAAGTTACAACATTTACGATCTCTAATGAGCGGGATGAATTCAACAAGATGGGCTTGAATATTGGAACTAGAGCTCAGATTGAAAACCCAATAGGGGAAGAATACTCCTGTTTACGTGTTGGTCTTATTCCTTCACTTCTTAAAATTCTAAATGAAAATAGACATCATTCCTTACCTCAGCAGATTTTTGAATTGGGTATAGTAGCTGACAAGAGTTTTAAAAATCAACACTTTCTAGGTTTTGTTAAAATTGATGCAAAGGCAAACTTTACGGAATGCAAATCTCTTATTGATGCTATTATGAGGGATTCAGGCACGAAATATAGTATTAAAGATAAAGACCACCCTGCGTTTGTTAAAGGTAGATGTGCATCTGTTGTATGTAATAACAAAGAAATTGGGTTTTTTGGTGAGATTCATCCTAAGACGATTTTAGAATTTGAATTAGAGTATCCTATCATTGCATTCGAAATTCAGGCAGATATGGTTAATCAATAACTATTTTATTTAGAAGACATTCTCGATTCTTGATGACTAAGAGTTGTATCAAGTGTAAGAAACCTGCAGCTACATTTATTCGATACAATGGTACACATCTTTGTAAAGATCATTTTATTGAGTATTTTGAAAGAAGAGTAAAAAAGGATATTAAAAAACAAGGAAAAACTGAGGGTAACAGTAAGATAGCTGTAGCAATATCTGGTGGGAAGGATAGCTCAGTTGCACTTTATGTTATACATGATATTTTTTCTAAAAGGGCAAACATTGATCTTTTTGGAATTACTGTTGATGAGGGAATACGTGGCTATAGAGATGAGAGCATAAAAATCGCAAGAATAAACTGTGACAAACTCGGAGTCGATCATCATACTATATCATTCAAAGATATGGTTGGAAAGACAATGGATGAAATAGCCTCTTTAAAGGATGAACAAGGTGAATGTAGCTACTGCGGAGTTTTTAGACGCTTGTGTTTGAATAAGAAGTCAAAAGAA
The DNA here is from genome assembly GCA_020054495.1 of Thermoplasmata archaeon. Taxonomy (GTDB): domain Archaea; phylum Thermoplasmatota; class E2; order DHVEG-1; family DHVEG-1; genus JAGMDE01. The sequence goes on from JAHWGK010000004.1 coordinate 10,937, forward strand.
CTTGGAATTGACAAACTTGTTACGGGTCATAATTTAGATGATATGGCTCAGTCAATATTGATGAATTTTACTAATGGCGATATAAAAAAACTAGCGCGACTAGGACCTCATAGAAAAATTCAACCAGGGCTGGTGCCTCGTATGTTACCGCTTCGTGCAATTCCTGAGAAAGAAGTCGCATTATATGCCGTTTTAAAAAATATAAAATTTCACGATGCTGAATGTCCTTTTTCTACTCATGCATTACGTGGTGATTTCCGAGATATAATCGATAATCTTGAATATAAAAATCCTGGAACAAGACATAGTATTTTAAACAGCTATGATGGCATTAAGGAGATGTTGTTAAAAAAATACCCTCCTGCTAAGTTAAATAAATGCCCAAAGTGTGGTGAACCTACATCTCAAGAATTTTGTAAAGCATGTATACTTAAGGATAAGATTTGTAGCAAAATTAGTTGAGGAATTAAACATACTGTAACAAACTAGTTTTTAGAGGATGCAATTCCTCCAATTTATGCATACGCAATGTTGTCCACTGAATCTTGTAAAAGACTTTCGTGGTATCTTAATAATATTTGAAAAATATCCTCTTGACTCTTAACTCTATAGTTTATTTCTGTTCCGTTTGGACTATGCTCGACAATATCTTTTCCTATTAGCTTTTCTAAATGGAATGCTATAGTTGTTGAATGTCTTCCAAGATATCTACTGATTTTAATTTGAGAAGAATCGGGATATAAAAGCAAAAAAACAACAATTCTAAGAGGAACGTCTTTTCTAAGTAGGTTGATTATTGTTGTATCTCTTGAACCAATTTTTTTTGTAACATAATATCGAACATATCTACCTTCAGATTTTGTAATTAAAGCCTCTATTTTTTTAAGACAGTTTAAATGATAATTTATAGTACTTACTGGAATACATAGTTTTCTCGAAAGTTCATTTAAATGTAGACCTGGATGTTGTAGAATAAATTTATAAATCACTCTTCGGACTTCTTGATCTAATCCATCCTTTTTTGCCATAATATTCACCCCTTCTTCTCATTCTATGTTCTGTTAGATGCAGTATATAAAAAATATGACACATTCAACCTAATTATAAATTAAAAAACATATATAGTATAATTTTAGCGTAAATATTACAATATTCTCCTATTTAACAAAAATATGATTTAAATGACAAAGATTAAATATTATTAAATACTATTGGTAATTATGAAAAATACTGTTGGAGAAGTGTGGAAATTTCTTGACAATAGTCCATGCATAAGAAGAGATTTAAGTCGAGATATAATTAATGCTAGAGCACTTGCAAAATATATCCTTAAAGAAAATAAAATGGATGCAACTCTTGATGCTGTTATAAGTGCTATAAGGCGTTATGAGCTAAATCGTCAAGATAATATTTTTCTTATTGCTAACAAGCTAATTAGTCAGACTGTTAACCTGTCAACTAGAACCGGGCTGGCTGAAATAACTCTTTTAAAAGATAATGACGTCCAAAAAATACTACCTGAACTATTCAAAATTATTCAATACGTTCGGGGTGATGTTCTTAGAGTTGTTCAGGCCGATGAATCTATAAGATTGCTAATCGATGAAAAAAACTTAGAAAAAATCAAGGAAGTATTCCCAGAAAATAAGATTATTAGATTAGATAAAAATCTTGCTGAAATCAATATGCATATGCATCCAAAAATGCGAACTACACAAGGTATCTTAGCAGCGATATCAAACGAACTTGCTATTAATGGCATAAATATAATAGAAATCATGAGTTGCTTTCCAGAAATGCTATTTTTTGTTAAAGAACAAGATGTATTAAAAGCCCATCAAGTTCTCCATCAACTATGTCATGGTTAATATAGACTAAAAACATTTTTATCCTAAATATCACTGCCTAATTTTAAGATGAAGCGCTTACAGCTCAGATGCAGACCTATTGATGATCTTTTAGATGGGGGAATAGAAACCAATTCTATTACTGAGATATTTGGTGAGGCTGGAAGTGGTAAAACAAATCTTTGCTTACAGGCTTCAAGAGAATGTGCCGTTAAGGGTAAAAAAGTTGCATACATCGACAGCGAGGGAGTATCTTCAGAAAGATTGAAACAATTATGTGAGGGCACTAATTGCAAAACTATTCTTTCAAATATTTTATTTTTCAACCCATCTTCTTTTGAAGAACAAGAAATGATGATAAAAAATGCCTTAAAGATAAAGGACCTCAAGCTCATAGTTTTAGATACATTTAATTCATTTTATCGTCTTATGCTTGAAGATGATGAAAAATTTGCAAATCGATCACTAAACAGACAAATAACAGATTTACAAATTGATGCAATGAGAAAAAATATCTATGTAATCATGACTGGACAGGTTTATTCTGATAAAAATGATAATGTAAAACCATTTGCTGGTCGAGCTGTTGAACGTATGATAAAAACAATAATTAAACTAGAAAAAATTGATACTGGAAAACGCCGGGCAACAATAATTAAACATACATCTCAACCTAAAGGAAAAAAAGCAATTTTTACAATAGCTGCCAAAGGTTTGGAATAAAAAATGAAAAAGATTATTCCTTGGCTTAACGACAGTAATTATATAGCCCCTTTATCACCAGCTTGTAAGATGTGTGCACAGGGCTCAAAGATGGTATTACTAATAACTGGACTTTGTTCTTCAAATTGTTTCTATTGCCCATTAAGTTCTAAAAAATTAGGTAAAGATCGTATTTTTGCTGACGAATGGGAACTTGACAATGAGGAAGATACTGAGAAATTGATACTTGAGGCAGAGTACATCAGAGCCACCGGAGCAGGTATCACTGGCGGTGATCCTCTGATTGTTTGGAGAAGAACTAAAAAATACATCGCTCTTCTAAAAGATGCATTTGGCTCAAATTTTCATATTCACTTGTATACATCAGGTATTAAAAATGGCAAGTATATCGATGAACTTGTTTCAGCTGGTCTAAACGAAATTAGATTTCATCCACCACGTGAGCACTGGAATACTATGAAGAACAGTCCAATATTTAATTCGATTAAAAACGCCTTAGAAACAGATGTTGATGTTGCTCTTGAAATACCTGTGATTCCAGGTATGGACGCTGAAATATTTTCATTGATAAATTGGGCGAATAATATTGGGATCAAATGGGTAAATTTAAATGAACTTGAATTTTCTGAGACAAATGCTGAAAACTTAAAGAAAAGAGGTTATACAGTAAAAGATGATATTTCAGCTGCGGTTAAAAGTAGTCAGGATTTAGCATATACTGCTATTGATATGATATCAAAGGAGGATTTTACAATAGGCGTTCATTATTGTTCATCTTCTTTTAAAGATGGTATTCAACTTAGAAATAGAATAATGCGCAGGGCAAAAAACGTTGTAAAAGAGTATGAAATTATCGGTGATGAAGGCACTCTGCTAAAAGGAGTGATTTACACACAAAAAACATCTTTGAAAGAGCTTTATGGAAATTTAAAAGAAGAATTTAGAATAGAAGATAAATTTATCTTTTTAAATAATGAAAATAAAAGAATTGAAATTGCACTTTGGATTCTAGAAAAAATTGCATTAGATCTTAAAAGACGAGGGCTTCAATGTTATATGATAGAAGAGTATCCAACTGCAGATAGATTAGAAGTTGAAAGAATACCTTTACCATTATGAACCGAGATATTAAGCTCAACTTGTATCCTTGAAAAAGGTTTTTATATGCGCCCTTCATTCCCACTTTTACATTTCCTAAGGGAAATTTATCTATGAACGCTTCAAAAAGGAGGCTAACAATATGGCAATATATGTAAGGTTTCAAACACCAAAAGAATTACAGGATTTAGCCTATGATCTTGTAGAGAAAGCTAGAGATAATGGTAAGATAAGCAAAGGTGCAAATGAGGCCACTAAACAAGTTGAACGTGGACAGGCAAAACTTGTTGTAATGGCTGAAGACGTTACACCTGAAGAGGTTCTTGCTCATATGCCTATTTTATGTGAAGAAAAAAACATTCCTTATACGTATGTTCCAAATAAGGGCGAATTAGGCATCTCTGCAGGTCTGAATGTACCTACTGCTGCAGTGGCTATTGTTAATCCCGGTAAAGAAAAAGCAGGTATCGAAAATATTGTTAAAAAGATAGAAACATTGAAAAAACAGGGTTAGACTATGGTAGATGGAACTCCTTGTGAAGTTGTAGAAATCATTGACAGAACTGGTATGGCTGGAGAAGCTTCCCAGGTTAAGGTTAGGGTTTTAGACGGTGTTGACAAAGGTAAAATTATCACAAGAAATGTTATAGGACCTATTCAACTTGGTGATATTCTTATGCTTGGTGAAACTCAGAGAGAAGCAAAAAGACTTGGTGGGCCACGTTAGAGGTTAGGTTTATGGTTGAAAGAAGAACTTGTTCATTCTGCGGAAATGAAATTGAGCCAGGCACTGGTAAAATTTTTGCAAAAAAAGATGGTACAGTGTTTCATTTCTGCAAAAATAAGTGTCAGAAAAATATGCTACAGTTAAAACGTATTCCTCGAAGAGTCAGATGGAGTAAACATTACGCTAAAAAATGATGATGATTTGATTTTTTTTTCTATCCTTAATTTTACAATTAGTGCATCCTTTTCTGTAGGTAAAAATGCAGTTAAATATGCAGGTGAATATGTATATTACTCCCTTTTAAAATGACATTAACGAGTTATGTCTGTATAATTGGAAAGATATATAATTATGTGTAATATACTAAATAGAGTTACTCCTATTAAACGTGGTAATTAGTATAACTTGCTGATTGCTGATTGGGATAAATGTAAGCGGGAATGGTGGATGAGATGCAATATAGAGTTAATGTTGTTAATAATGGAGTTGTAAAGAAGCTATTGAGTACTAGTATTATTGCTTTAATGGTATTTGCGTCATTTGCAATATTTTTTGTAGATACCGTAAAAGCAGCAGGCGGTTCTACAAATGATATAATTGTTTCTCCATCTAATCAGCATGTAACAATTGGGGCTGTATTCTACACTGAGATATTGGTAAATGTTAGTTGGGAGATAAATAATGTGACTATCACTAATGTCACGTATGAAAACCCAGGATATATAAACTACACAAATACATCTCAAGGAGAACTATTTATTGGAGGAACATGGACTACACCTGAAAGTCCTGATGTATTTCCAGGAGGTGGGATCTATAATAGTTCAGGATATGCATTGCCAATAATTTGGGTAAATACTACAGGGGTTAACCAAACCAATACAGCTGCAGCAAACATTACTTGGTATGCTAATAGTGTAGGAACTGCTTTTATTAATATCACAGGATCTACCTACAATAATGTTGGCCAAAATCATACAACAAATTCAACAAATGCAACTGTCATTGTACATCCAAAAGGGCCATCCTCATTTTCTGCTGTGGTTCATAATGATACTCAGATTAATCTGACTTTTAACCCTGATACTGGTGTTGATAATATTACTGTTGTTCGGAATTCTTATATGCCTTTAACTGTTGATGATGGAACTATAGTTTGTAATACAACAGCAACATCTTATGAAGATACAAACCTCAACTCGAATACAACTTATTATTACAAGGCTTGGAGTTGGAATAATACAGCAAGTTTGTTCTGTTTAGATAGTCAAGCGTCTCCAAATGGAACAACAACATGGGGTCTTTTGAATACAACGGTTAGAGGATTTGTTAATGACTCAGAAGGTAGTCCATTATCCAGTGTGAATATTTCAGCAAATAATTATACAACGGGCATAATTGATACGAATGTAACAAATGCGACCGGTTATTATGAGCTTACACTTTTTAGTGGCGATTTCAATATTTCATTTAATAAAGATGGATATTACCCAGATTTCTGTGAAGATTTTATTCCAGAAAATGCTACATACTGGTATAATGCTACATTAGGATCACCGGGTGGACCAGGAGGGCCAGGTGGTAGTGGACCACCAATAAATGATTATTTATCAGATGTTACTCCAAGATATATTACAAATGGCACACAGCAATTATTTAATTTTAGTTTGGTACAAGACTGGGGATGGAGAGAAGCTAATCTAAGGTTGAATAATTTAACAATTAGTATGTCTGATAATCTAGTATATGCTGGAAACAACGGAACAACTTTGGGAGATTCAGATGAATATATGGCAAATCATACTTCAAGTTATGTTAAATGGATGAAGAATAATAGCGACGGATTTTTATTTGAAGGTAATGAATATACTGAGTATTTCTGGTTTGTTGTTACAACAAATGGCCCTCTAGGAACAGCTTATCTAAATATAAGTGCAGAAAGTAATGAAAGTGAATATTCAAATTTCAGTATATCAGTTTATATCACAACCAATTTCTCATTTACTGGTAGTATTTACGATATTGAAGGAAATCCTTTGGAGGGTGCAACTGGTAGTATGACTGTTCAAAGTTTTACAAATACAGGTCCAGTTACTCTTGGGACATTTAGCAACTATACAGATGCAACTGGTGCATTCAACATTACAGGTATTCCTACCACTCAAGAGCAACAACAAGGTGAACCAGGCCCTGGCGGTCCTGGAGGTTCAGATTTATTCTACAAACTTAGTGCAGCAGAATATCGCCCGGGTACTCCATATGCCATTAATATATCTGCAAGTTTGCCTTCAGTACCTTATACTGAGTTATCATTCTTATTAGATAACCCTGAAATGTATCTCAAAAAGGCAATTTCATTTAGAATAAATTGTATTGGACCAAATTATAACTGGAGTAATGGAAGTTTATCTATTGATAATTATACTGCGAAAACTTTCCAAGTAATGGCAAAAGATCTGAGATTAGGTTATTCCATACAAGAAAATAATACTCAAACATATGAACAAATATTTTCCGTTCCAGCTAATAGAAATTACTCACTGAGTATATTTCCGGATCAATCATTCCCGGTAAGTATTAGACTATTAAATATTACTTCAACTTGTGATGCCAGTGGTAATTTAAGCCAGCCTGGAGTAACTATAGATTATATGGCATATAATGGAACCTATCTAATAAATGTGAGTGTAAACACAAGCTATCAAGCTAGATTTATAAATGGATCTTTCTCAGGTGTTCCTGAAATGTTAGATATGAGGGTTGTAGCGTATATTATGGAAGATCAAGATATGGTTTTTGAAAATTGGGCGCTTCCATTTAATTTAGCAAATGAAACTGGAGGCGCTGATGATAGTTACAATGTTGGAACAGGGGAATATAATATATCTTTACCTGCAACTGAGGCATCCTCCTATATCTTATTAAGAGCTTATGCGACAAATGCATCTGGAGTTTACTTCATGGATTCTTATATGTTAAGTGCGCAAACCAGTAACTTGAGTGTTTCTTCTCATGATTTTACAATGACACAGATGATTGAAGGATCAGATAGGTCAATATCTTCAAATAATGTTACTGACCAATGGAATCAAACAACGATAGTGAACACTACATCAGTATTATTCAATCTTGTTAATAGTAATGGGAGTCTACTAAGTAATGAAAATCCATTTGTGGATATTAAAAGAGAGCTAGATGGAACTGAATACATGCAAATGACAGATGGCTCAAGTGGTCAGTTTAATGTATCATTGGTTCAAGGTGAAAGTATTAAAAAATTAACCATTTATTCACAACAATATGCTCCTGTATCTGTCCCAATAAGCTCAAGCGTACTTAGTGGCTCAACTGCAACTAGCACAATAAATTGTACAAATGGAGTATGTAATATTACAATGCGAGGATTTGGGGAATACGACCCATTTAACCAAAGTCAAGATTTTACAATGGACATGTTTAGATATAATGACTCTTGCAACATTCCAAATCCCCCTTCCAACTATAGTCTTACTGGCGAAAGTATGAATGAATCAAGTTTTTCACCTTTCAATGCAATATTGAAAGGAGATATCAACATGATGATAACAAGTGGAAACCTTTCTGTTTATTATATCAACGTTGATCTTCTGGCATCTGGTCCTCCTGATGCAACATTTAATGAGAACTCTGAAACTTCCAGCGGCGGTTTAGAAGCCGCATGGCAGTTTGGAAGTCAAGGACCTGATATTTATAATTATGTAATAATTGGTATGCCTTATGATAGCAAACTTGATAACAAATCAATAAAGGTTAAAATTGAGAAGTTATATGATAATGAATTCAATGTAATTTGGAACTCAAGTGCAGGAAATACAACATCTGATATTGAAACTGATTCTGACTTAGAGGCGTATATTGATTATATAAACTCTTCATATGACTCTTACATATCTGGAACAGAGGCTTATCTAAATGGCACTGGAGTTTTATGTCGTGAAGATGATCCATATTTACAATATGGATTAGGGTACAAGGATATAGCCAATCATAAAATTTGGATTAAGATACCTCATTTCTCAGGCGTAGGACCTACAGTTATTGCTGTTCATAATTTTACATTTACTGGAGAATACCCGTACAACAACAGCTTAAATGTTGCTCTAACTCAATCAACAGTCAATGTCACCATCCAAGATGATGAAGGAGATACATTCAACTGGACAATATGGGTTCTTGGTGGTGATAGTAATAGCTCAACTAATGATATAAATGGATCAAAGGAATGTAATCTAACTACACCATTGTCCGAAGGAACAAATTACACTTGGTGGGTAAATGTTACAGATGGTAATAACACTGCTAATCTTACTTATTCATTTACCACGACGTATGTTCCTTATCTATCAGGCGAATCCCCCGTAGACACTAGCTCTGGTCATTGTCCTGTTCCAGCACTGTATGTATTGTGTGTTGACAATGATACAAGTGACACTATGAATGCTACATGGTGGAGCAACTCATCAGAAGCTTGGGTACAATTCGGTTCTAATGAAACAAGCTTTGCAAATGGGACTAATATTACCCAGACCAATGCTAACTTTAGTAATCCCGGAGAGACCTATTGGTGGAGTGTAAATGTTACAGATGGAAATGGAGCATGGAATAATCAAACCTATAGCTTTAATACAAACTATGCACCAACTCAAAGTGGTGAGTCACCAACTGATGGTTTAACAAACATTAGTGCAACTCCCGCTCTCTATATAATCTGTAGTGATACTGATGGTGATACAATGACTGTAACTTGGAGAAGTGATTCTTCAGGCGATTGGGTTGATTTTGCTACGAATAATAATGTGTTTAGTGGAATGAATATAACACAAACAAATAGCAATTTCAGTTCACCCGGGGAAACTTATTATTGGAGTATTAATGTGACTGATGGCTGTAATTGGACTAATACAACCTATAGTTTTACAACAAATAGCCTGCCAACACAAAGTGGTGAATCGCCAGTTGATGGTGTCACAAATATCTGTTCAATACCATCACTATATGTTATTTGTAGTGATAACGATGGAAGCACCTTAAATGCTACATGGTGGAGCAACTCATCAGAAGTTTGGGTACAATTTGGTTCTAATGAAACAGATTTTGCTAGTGGAACAAACATCACCCAGACTAATAGTAATTTCAGCTCAGCTGGAACTACTTATTATTGGAGTGTTAACCTAACAGATGGCGGGGACTGGACTAATACAACTTATAGTTTTACAACAAATTATGCACCAATGCAAAGTGGGGAATCACCGGTTGACGGAAGTACAGGCATCTGTCCAATACCAGAGCTATACGTTGTGTGTAGTGATAATGATGGAAGCACCTTAAATGCAACTTGGTGGAGCAACTCATCAGAAGTTTGGGTACAATTTGGTTCTAATGAAACAGATTTTGCTAGTGGAACAAACATCACCCAGACTAATAGTAATTTCAGCTCAGCTGGAACTACTTATTATTGGAGTATTAATGTGACTGATGGCTGTAATTGGACTAATACAACCTATAGTTTTACAACAAATTATGCACCAACGCTAAGTGGGGAATCTCCGACTGATGGGGCTGAAAATGCTAGTATATCTCCAGATCTTTATGTTATTTGTAGTGATTTAGATAGCGATACGATGACTGCGACTTGGAGAAGTAATTCTTCAGGTTCATGGGTTGATTTTGCAACAAATAATAGTATCGGCGCAGGAACTAACATCACACAAACAAATAGTAATTTTACTAATGTGAGTTGGACTTATTATTGGAGTGTTAACTTAACCGATGGGTGCAACTGGACTAATGTTACATATAGCTTTACTACAAATAGCCTGCCAACGCAAAGCGGAGAATCACCAGTTGACGGAAGTACAGACATATGTCCAATTCCAGAGCTATATGTTGTTTGTAGTGATAATGACGGAAGCACCTTAAACGCAACTTGGTGGAGTAATAGTACTAATTCTTGGGTACAATTTGGTTCTAATGAAACAGATTTTGCAAGTGGAACAAACATCACCCAGACTAATAGTAATTTCAGCTCAGCTGGAACTACTTATTATTGGAGTGTTAACCTAACAGATGGCGGGGACTGGACTAATACAACCTATAGTTTTACAACAAATTATGCACCAACGCTGAGCGGTGAAAGCCCAACTAATGAGTCTAGTAATTCTAATTTTTACCCATCGTGTCATGTAGTGGTATCTGATACAGATGGAGATACATTAACAGTTTACATATATGAAAATACAACAGGTAGTTGGGTACTTCAACAAACTAACGCAAGTATATCCTCTGGAACAAATGTCAGCTGGGGCAACTTCACAAATGCTAGTAGTTATTCAATGACTTATAACTGGTCAGTAAATGTAACTGATGGATGCAGTTGGACGAATGAAACATATACTTTTACAACAAGAAGCGTGTATCTGCCTGATCCTCCAAGCAGTTTTTCTGCAAGTGCAAACGGACGGACACAAATAGATTTATTATGGGAAAAAGGGAACAAAGCTAATAAAACGTATATCGAATGGAACACAGCATCTAGTTGGAGTCGTGGAGATGGAACTGAATTGTATAATGGCACTGGTACATCAACAAGTCATACAGATTTGAGTGCTAGTACCACTCGGTATTACCAGGCATGGTCATGGAATGATACTGGTAGTTGTTGGAGTATATCATATAGTAGTACTAGCGCTACAACAGAAGAAAGCAGCTCTTCCCCAGGGGTACCTAGCCCTATACCAACTGCTGATACTGGTGGGCCATATGAAGGATATGTAGGTCAAACAATTACATTTAATGGTTCTGGAAGTACAGCCTCAAGCACAACTGCTACCATAACAGATTACAAATGGGACTTTGATAATGATGGAACTTATAATACCGATTACTCAACATCAGCTACTTCAACTCATGTGTATACTACTGCGGGGGAATATACTGTAAAACTTATGGTTAAAGATGATACAGGTGCTACTGATACAGATACAGCTCAGGTTACAATAAACGAAACAGAAACAACTGAAGATAACGAATCAGAAATAACAAATGCGAGTCACCTGCCAAAAAAAGTGATACGTGAAGATAATGTCACAATATATGCAACAGTAACTGATGATTACGGTGTATCTTCAGTCACTTGCTACTGGAATGATGGGGCAGAACACTCTAAATTGATGACATCTAATGATGATAGCACTTATTCGGTATCAATTGGTCAATTCTCAGAAGGAATAACCGTAACTTACTGGATAATAGCAATAGATACAGGATCGCAAACAACACAATCTGAAACAAAATCATTCAATGTTGTAATATCAGTTTCTGCAGGAAATGTTACAAGTGGTGTAAGACTAGAAATAACTTCAGAAGAATTGGAAGGAACAGCAAACATTGATAAAATAGAATTCACATCCATCTCTAACCTCACAGATGTAAGAATAACTATAGACGAATTTGAAGATAAACCAGAAGATGTAATAGAAGAACCCAAACTTGAAGATTTACCCGTGGTAATAACAGATACGGAGAAAGTAGAAGGAATCCATATCTATAGTTATTTAGAAATAAATCTTACTGCAGAAAATGAAACTGTGGAAGAGGGCGAAATATCTTCATTGAATATCAAATTTAAGGTTCTATTATCATGGCTTATTGACAATAACATAAGCAAAGAAACCGTATTACTAATGAGATATAACGATGAAAACGAAGAATGGGAGCAACTCCTAACAGAATATCTAGAAGGAATGGATGATGATACTTATGCATACTATAATGCAACATTAACGGGAACCTCAACATTTGCAATAGTAGGTAGTGAAATCTCTGAACTGACCGGAGAAACCCCAAAACCTGAGGGATTACTTTGGTGGCCAATTATTTTGTTCATTGTTGTAGCAATAATATTGTTAATAGCATTCTTCTTCAAAACAGGATATTTATATATCGAAAAGGAAAATACGGGACAAGAAGATAAACCAAAGAAAAAACAAACTAAAAAAAAGAAATAAAGATAAACCCATTTTCTCTCTTTTTAATATAATATTCTAGTTGCACTAAGTTGATACTTACAAATTATAACATTTACTGGAAGTAAGCTGCTATGTGGGATATAGGGATAAAAACTGTTGAGATATAAAAACTAGGAGATATGATTTTTTCTAAAAATAACGAAAACATTACCTAGTAACTCTAAAGATTATACCTAGTAATATTCTCGTTGGAGCGGATATCTTAATTTTTGTGCAGAGTATATAGAAAGATATATATCTATTTATCTTATTCGTGGCGTAATATATTACGTGATTGTTACGTAATTTGATAATTTAGGGAGTGGTGGATGAGATGCGATCTATAAGAAAAATTTTAATTAAAGCTAGAATAGTTAAGAAATTTTTAATCAGCTATATAGTAGTTATTTTGCTATTGGGATCTTTTGCTGGAATGTTGCAGATATTAGAAGCTTCGGAAAGTGAGCCTAATGATTTAATCAACCTTAATCCAGCAGATGGCTCAACTAATGTGAGTGTTGATGTGAATCTTGTTTGGTCCTATAATGACTTTGGAGATCTAGTGACATATGATGTCTTCTTTGGCGATATGTCGCCTCCAACCAAAGTTGTGTGGAACCAATCTGATAATTCACATGATTCTGGAACGCTTGCATATAATACAACCTATTATTGGCAGATTGTTGCTTGGAATGACACTGGCAATTACAGTTCAAGTTCGATTTGGGAGTTTACAACAGAAGGCGAAATAATCGATGAACAAGAAGAAGAACTTGAAGAGGAGATATCTGAAGAACCTGTTGAAGAGCCTGAGGAAATACCAGAAGGTACTCAAGAAGGGATGGATGATTCTACGCCAACTAATCTGTCATCTTTTCCACCTGCTCCGCTTCCAGCTATTAGCCCCCCTACCTTTAATGGTCCAATTATAAATACTACAATAAAAGGCTCTGTGAATACTACTGGAGATATTGACCTTGAGGATGTTAATGTTTCTGCTAGTAATCAGTCGTATGGTTTAGTAAATTACACTTTTACAAGTGTAACTGGAGATTATGAATTTAACATTTCTGGAGGAGATTATAATATCTCATTTACAAAAACCGGATATAATACTAGTTATTTTAATAGCTCTTTTACTGAGAATAGTTCTTATTGGTTGAATATGACTTTAAATTCAAGCGAACCTCCACCTCCAAGTGGGAATTCCAGCATCTCTGGATATGTTTTAACTCCAAGTAATAATAGTATCGCTGGTGCAGATGTAGAAATTAATAAGGATGGTGGCGGATATTCAGATTCAACACAGACAGATCAAAATGGATATTATAACTTCTCTGGTTTAGAAGTGGGTACATATGACTTAGTTTCGTATAAACCGGGTCTCTTTAGTAATGTTTATCACGATGATGTTGTAATGGGTGAGAATAAGTCTATAGAGAATTTAAATTTTACAGCTTCAGTTGCACCAATTAGGGGAATATCATTTAGTGGATATGTTTATCAAGATATGACTCCAGATGTACCTGTCATTGGAGCAAATGTAACTGTGGAAACAAATGGGGATGAAAGTGATATTCGTGGCTATGGTTTATCAAATTCATTAGGCTATTTTGAATTTACATTCATACCAAATGAAGATGCAGTATATAACCAAAGTAACGATATGCTTAGAATTAGAATAACTAAAAATGGCTATGTTCCATTGCAAGATCATCAGGGTGGAACTGGTATAACTGAAGACATATACAGTGATATGTGGGAGCAAGAAGAATGGTACCATATCGAGAAAATATATAATATTACTGCCTACGCTTACGGTTTTATATATCGTCTTAGTGATTCCACGCCAATTGATAATGCAACAATTATGGTGGAAGATGAATCTACTTATTTTATGAATCAGACTCAGACACTTGGAAATGGTTCGTTTATGATAGGTTTAAATGTTAGTAGCTCTGCTGATTTTGAATTCGGGATATGGAAAGAAGGGTACTTTAGAAACGAAACCGACCTAACAACCATTAACGAGAGTGATTATTATAATTTAAGTACAATCTACCTTGAGGTTAAACCTGAAAATAATGCATATATTGAAGGATTTATAAATTGTAGTGATCAACCTCTCCAATATATAGAATTGTCGTTGTATGATCCTACCCATCCTTTTGAAGTTGAAAAAGAAGATATGCCACGAACAAACTCCATCGGATACTTCAATATTTCAACATATAATGGTACTTTCTATATTATAACAATGGCTCAGATGATAGGACAACGGAAAGACGGACCGCCTTTGGCTATCGGTGGATATGATAATGAAGTAGTTCAGATTACTGTTGCAGCAAATGAAACCAAAATGCAAAACATAACACTTAATGCTTCCACAGCAGATGATTTCCAGATGAATATAAGTTTCTCGCAATGGAACATTACGTATGTCAATATGAGTAGAACCATACGAGGTAATGCAAAGATTTTACTGTTAATGGCAGATCTTGATATTGAGGGTAATATCTCTTCAGAGGAAGCATCATCTTTAGAAAGTACAATAAACAACTCTTTATCTGGAGGTGGAGGGATGTTTAGTGAGGAAGGTATATTCCTTGATATGCCAAAGGATAGTAGTTCCGGATTTTTCAAATTAGATGGTGTCAGTTTTATAACTCAAAGTGCTAATATTGAGTTTTCAGGTCTATTAGGCAGTTACTCTTTCTTAGGCCAGCCAAATCCAATTACTGTTTATGTTAACAATACAATAATGACTGCTGCAGGTCAAATTGATAATTCATCAACGAGTCATAGTATGGAATTATACGGGTTCTATGCTAATCCCGCTTTTAATACCACCTATGATATACACTTCCCAACCGGATACAATGTATCTAGTGTACGAGAGGAAATGGTTAACATTACGGGAGTGGGTACACCAAATGTTAGGGTAGTGCCTGTTCAGGATCCAAACTGGAATGACACTCAGTATTATGAGACCGTGGCAATGCTTATCGGCACTCCAGATGTTTCTGCCTTCTTTGATGGTTCATATAGTTATAATAACGCGATAGATGCGGATAGTGATGGGTTGTATGATTACTTGATGAGAAAGATTAAGTTTAATACCAACACATCTGGGTCATTTAAGGTCTATGCATCGCTTAGAAGTTCGTCTGGGACTACGATTGATACATGGACTGATACAAAAAGCTATGGAGCTGGGGAGAACATCGTCCAGTTCTCATTTTTAGGAAGTGCTATCTATAGAAAAGCTATAGATGGACCATACAATGTTGTTGTGGACCTATATTATGTGCAAAACAGTACTGAAACATGGCTGGACTATATGAGTCAGACAACACCTGTTTATAATTATACTGCTTTTGACCCACCAGCAATATTTTTCACAGGAACTACCCATGATTATGGTTATGATTCTGATAATGATGGCTTATATGACTTTTTATATATATGCACTCAGGTTGATGTTGGGGATACAGGTGACTATACCTTTGAAGGAGATATTGATATAGTTAGTTTTTCCGGTGGCGATACATGGATTACACGTTCTGAAAAAACAACTACCTTTTTCAGTACTGGTTTACAATGGTATAACCTTAGTTTTGATGGAACAGAAATTTATAGTAAAGGCCAGAATGCATCGATATGGGCACGAGTGCGGGTAAGACATAATAATGAATGGAACTCACTTGATGAAATTGAACATATGACCGAGAAATACTTTTATAATCAGTTTGCTCTGCCGCCTCCTGAGAACTCTTCTGTAAATGGTACCGTGACCGATGCTTTTGGTAATCCAATAGAAGCTGAGATACGTCTTGAAGATAAATTGAGATTTTCAGAAAATAATACTCAAACAAATGCAAACGGGTATTATCAACTAAGTGCTTCAGCTGGTGTATATCGTCTGGAAGTATGGTGCACAAATAGCAGTCAATCTTTGAAAAGTCATGATGAAATGGTGGTATTAGAGACAAATGAGTCTCTAACTAGGAATATCAGATTGTTGCCTCGTGACTGGGAATGTTCAGATATTTGGTGGGAAATGGAAGATTTCCAATATGCACAAGGAGCAAATATTTATCTTAATTTATCTACAAATGTGCAAGGGTCATCACCTATGCCATATTCCAACGCTACACTAGAGATTTATAAGGAATACAGGCATGAAGATGAATATTGGGGCGATGAATATGTAAATAGCACGACAAATGTCACAGACTCAAATGGAAATTTAATGTATGTTATCAATACATCTGGATTTTCAACTGGATGGTATAATTTCTGGATGGATGTCACCAATTCCTCTCTTAGCCCAAGTGTTGCTACTGGAGATATATGGGGTGTTCAGATTAGCTCACTAAGTCTTGACTTTGATCTTGACAAAAACAAGTATAAAAAAGATAGCACAGGTACATTTACATTTAATTTAACCTATATCAGTAACGGAACTTGTGTTGAAAACGCAGAGTATAAATGGAAAATTATGTACTGGGATTGGACAGAACATATACTAGCTAGTGAAACATTTACAAATGAAAGCGGTTTTGGCAGTAGAACATTTACAGTTCCTTCTACTGTTCAGGATGGTCAATGGTATGAAATGCAATTGATTGCTACAGCACAGTCTGGAAGTCAAGTGGTTTCGTGGTCAAACTTTGGTGCAACTAGTGGTAGTGTTATTGATAGCGTTAATGATTCAGCGGTCGGTACTCCTGGAAATTATGACTCTTTAGTAATCAATGTATCGGTTGATATGGCAGAATCTGGTGATTATCGAGTGGAAGGTTGTCTGAAAGGTCAAAATAATGAGTTTATAGCCTGGAATGAAACTCAACAATATCTAAATGCAGGAAGTCAAACTGTCCAATTATTTTTTGATGGTGAAGCAATACAAAGTAGTGGTGTAAATCCGTACAGGGCATGGGTTGGTTTGTTCCAATATGGACAATGGGATCCGTTAGATGAGTTAGATCTTACACTATCTGAGTCCTATAGCTATGGTGATTTTGCTTCGCCCCCAATTTGGTTCAATAGAACTGCTGGAATAACTGATTTTAAAAATGGTACAGTTGGTGACTATGAGGCACTTCATGTAAACTTTACTGTAATTGGATCTGTAGCGGGTAGCTATAGTATTCATGGAAACCTATTTAAAAAGGACTGGCAAGGTGGTTGGTACGACTGGATACCTGTTGCATGGAACTGCACAGATGTTGAAATTGTTTCGGGTGTCAATAATGATACAGATGTTAATATTTCTGTAAGGTTTGAGGGATCAGAGATATATAACAGTAAACAAAATGCCCCATATTATGTAAATCTTAATCTTCACCAAGGTAATTGTGGAAATAGTGGAGATTGGATATCTGGTTGGGAACCAGATACTGATATTTATGCCAATTATTCTGAGTTTGCTAAGCCTATAGCGTTCATAGAAAACATAACTGATTACGGCCCGGTCAATGGCGATCTTATTATTGGTGTTCAGATTAATATCACTACAGGAAATAATGCAATATATCAGATAAATAGTAGGCTTCATAGCAGCGAAATGGACAACCGAATGTTCATAACAGAGACTTGGGACACATCATACTTAGATAATGGAACTACTGTTGTAAACTTGACATTCTCTGGAGACCACATATATAGCAAAGGATATAATGGTCCTTATAAACTTGATGTTGACTTAAAAAGAGTTGACCCATGTTGCCAATGGCTTGGATGGAATGAATATGATACTGAGGCCTATAACTACTCTGATTTTTCAACACCAAATGCAATGTTCATTGGAACATATTTAGATCAAGGGGTTGACAGCGATGGTGATGGATATTATGATTATATCCAGGTTACAGTTCCGGTGAATTTCACTCAAAGCGGTCATTATGAAATATGTGGAGAGATGTATCAAGAAGAAAATTGGAACTGGCAGTGGATAACTTGGACATATATTGATTTACCAAATCAGGGAATAGGAGAAGATGACATTGTACTTACATTCGATGGAAATGAAATAGCAAATAGTGGTCTCGAGGGGTACTATGGAGTTAACTTATGGCTACGAAATATGGACCAAGGAGTAGATATTGGCAATTTAGATTTTACTACTGCTAATTATTATTATCTAAATGAGTTTGACCAACCATCTGTAAGATTCACAGACTCGTCGCCATTAAGCGACTCAAATAGTAGTGATTGCAAATATATCAACGTATCAGTAGCAATTAACGCATCAGAAGTTGGTACGTACTATATTCATGGTGATCTACACAAAGTTATTCAGCAGTCTGGTTGGCAAGAGTGGATATGGATAACCGGTGCAGATGCTACTGTTGTTATAACCACAATTGGAGATACATCACCTTTTAATGTTTCATTTGACACAGCAATGATTCAAAGTTCTGGATATGATGGTCCTTATAACATACACTTTGATTTAATGGATTCTAACTGGAATAATATAGACTTTATTGATAACTATCTAACTTCAGCATACCTTTTATCAGATTTTGCTGATGCACCTGCAAACTTCACCGGTAGTTACGATGATTATCTTTATCCAACTACAAACCCTGAATACGTCAGACTAAATGTCACCATTGATGTTAATGAGTCAGGTACCTATAGTGTCAATGGAGATATTCATAAGAGCTCAGGTTGGAACTGGAACTTCATAGCTGGGAGTGGCACTGATCAATATCTCAGCTCAGGTACACAAAACATTACACTTCAATTTGATGCTGTTGAGATACTCAGCAATATTGAAAGTTTAGGCTTGAGTGAATTCGATAGCGGTTCAACATTTGACATAGATGTTTGGTTGAAACGCTCTGGAGAATGGACTGAATTAGATCATCTTGGTACTGTTGTATCTAAAAACACCTACAGTATATCCAACTTTACCTCATCACTAAGTGCTAGTATAGTAAGTGTGACTGATAATGGGTACAATGTTAGTGCCAATAATGAAAGCTCAACACCAAATGATTATCTGAATATTACAGTAACAATTAACTTCACACAGGTTGGAAACTATGAATTATGGTGCGACCTTGGCAAGGATGATGGCTATAAATGGAACATGTTGGGTTGGGAGAACAGTTATGAAACAATAACAAGTAGTCAATTATCTGGTGGCTATTATTTGAAGAATATAACATTACAGTTCAGTGGAGAACGTATCAACTCTGGAGGATGGAATGGTCCATACAGTTATCATATGGAGTTAAATGATCTAGATAATTCAAAACGAGTGGATATGGAAGACAGTCAAACGTCAGCATATAATTATTCTGACTTTGTAGGCTCAACAGTTGAATTTGTTGATGGAACTGCTTCTGCGGTAGGCGTAGATTCAAGTGATGCAGGTAGCGAGTACGATTATCTGTTAGTGAGTGTGAATGTTTCCGCACAATCTGCATATAATAGTGTAGAACTGCGAGGAGATCTTCACAAAGACTCACCATATGGTGGTTGGCAGTGGATATCTTGGGGAAGTAACTGGACTAGTTTAAGTTCGGGGGATAATACATTGACATTACAGTTTGCTGGAGAGATTATCAGAAATAGTGGTATTGATGGGCCGTACCAGGTCAGACTTGAGTTATGGGATACAAGCACATGGGACTTACTAGATACAATAGAGCGCATAGATACCATTACTTATACAAATGAGAACTTCCAGACTCCTTCAGCATCGTTTATAGCTGCTAATATCTCAGATTGGGGAAATGATACAGATAGTGATGGGAGCTACGATTATTTAGAGATTAACGCCTCGATTTCTTGCACTACTCCGGGTACATATGAAGTATCCGGAGAATTATTCTCTGATGATTTTGGTTGGATATGGTTTGGATGGGCTAACGAGTTTGTTAGTTTATCTGCTGGTGAATCTGTAGTGAAATTACAGTTTGAGGGCACGCAGATTAGAAACAAAGATATAAATGGACGATACAAGGCTAGACTTGCATTAAGAGATAGCAATGGGCAAGATATCGATTCAGTTGATCCATATACAACAGAGTATTATAATTCTGCTGATTTCCAGAGTTCTGGAGCAGAGTTTGTAAGTGGTAGTGTTGATGATAGAATTATCAGTAGCGGTGACTATCTTGATCTTAATGTAACTGTCAGTTGTTCAAGTAATGCAACTTATTGGATAGGCGCTGATTTACACAAAGAATCAGGCTGGGACTGGGACTTTATAGCATTTGAAAGCAAAGAACAGATATTAACAACAGGTCAAACGAACATAACAATATTGTTTAACGGCGAAACGATCCGCAATAGTGGAATAGATGGTCCATATCAAATAAGACTTGAACTGCGTGATACAGCTACATGGTCTGAACAGGATCTTATAGAACGGCATACTACAAATACATATTATACTACAGACTTCTCGCAACCTTCTGTATCGTTTGTGGATATTAATATCTCAGATTGGGGTAATGATACAGATAGCGATGATGATTATAATTATCTTGAATTTAATGTTACTTTTAACTGTAGTGAAGCTGGTGTCTATTGGTTGCATGGAGATATTCAGAAGAAAACAGATTATTATTGGCAGTGGATAAGTTGGAAAGGAAAAGAAGTCAGCCTTACAGGCAATGGAGATCAAATAGTCAAGTTACAGTTTGATGGCGAATTAATCAATAGTAGCGGCATTAATGGCCCTTACTCAGCTAGATTAGAAATTATCAATACCTCAAGCTGGACGACATTAGATATTGTTGAAGAATATACAACTACTTCTTATCAATATAATGACTTTGATGGATCATCAATTCAATTTGTTGAAGCTAATATTACAGACCGGGGTAATGATACAGATAGTGATGGTGATTATAATTATCTTGATCTCAATTTAACCATTGACTGTAGTGAAGCTGGCACATACTGGTTACATGCTGATATCCATAAAGTAACTGGATGGAACTGGCAACCAATAGCTTGGGACGGACAAGAAATTACGCTTGATGCATCTGGAGAACAAGATGTCAAAATACAGTTTGATGGTTCACAGATTCGAAATAAAGGTATCGATGGACCATATCAACTAAGATTTGAATTAAACTCAGTTGGAGGTGAATTTAGACAATATGATACTGTTGAGTCATATACTACAATTAACTCTTATCTTGCCACTGATTTTGAGAGCGCTGGAGTAGAACTAGTTGAAATGACAGATGAAGGTGCAGATATTATTGCCAGTGGTAATTTACAGGTTAATGTAACTATTAACTCATCAACAACTGGTACTTATGAGATATTTGGTGATCTCTTTAAAGAATCTGGTTGGGACTGGCAGTGGATTACATGGAAATCAGTTCAAGTAGAAGTTTCGGGTTCTGGTGAACAGAAATTTGCATTAACATTTGATGGCGGAGATATTTACGACAAAGGAATCGATGGACCATATAACGTCAGATTAGAACTTCGAGATGTTGGCAGCGGTTCTATGATTGATAGTATTGATAAATATACAACTAATGGTTATACATCTAATCAATTTTCAACCCCTGCAGTCAGTATCAACGGCACTGATGATTTTAAGAATAATGGCTATTTACAACTCAATGTCTCTACATATTCTGAGTCCAGCGATACATATCAAGTTGTAAGTTGGTTACATGGGGCTAACTGGGAGTATATCACATGGAATGAGAACACAACAACTGTAAATGGATTAGAAGATGTTGTATTGCTGTTTGATGGATCAATAATTAATAGCACAGGTATTGACCCAGCGAAGTTATATATTGAAGTAAGAAAAATCAGCAATTGGGATTTAGTGGGCTATGGAGAATATGCTCTGAGTAATACGTACAGTGCTAGTGATTTTGGTGCTGATGTCGAGATAGATACCTCTTCAGTTGCATCCAGTGTATGGAATTCCGATGCTGATGATTATAACAATTCTTTGAATGTTACTGTTAATGTCACATTTGCGGCTGGGAATTATACGGCTTTTGCCGGACTTGTTGATCAAAATGGAACATGGATAGCAGGAGCATTTTCTCCTACCGATTCATATTCAGGCTTGCAACAGGTTAATTTCTTGTTTGATGGGCTTACAATCTATATGTTAGATCTAGATGGTCCATACACTGTTAGATTCATTTCAATAGCAAAAGAAGATGGTTTTGAAGTGGCACGTGAAAAAAATGTACATACAACAGCTAGTTATAATGCTGATATCTTCGAACATCCTGATGGAATAATACCTTATGCTAATTTAACTGGTGCTTATAGCTCATATGTAGAAGATACGGATACTGATTCATATTACGACTGGTTAGTTGTGAATGTATCAGTTGATATTGGTGCAAATACTAATTATAAGGTTTATGGGGACATTATGTCAAGTGATGGATCAAAATGGATAGCCGGGGCGAGTAACAACACTGGTTCATTGAGTACAGGAACACAAGTGGTTCAACTTGAATTTAGTGGTGTTGACATATATGAAGATTCAACTAATGGGCCATATCTTCTTGGATTTGTAAGAGTCGAGGGAAATGCTAGTGGAACATGGGTCAAGCTTGATGAAGCTAGCAATGCCCATACTACTTCTTCTTACAGTTATACAGATTTTGAGAACACTACAACAGCTCCATTAGTTCTTTCTGACGTTATCTCAGTTAGTGTGTCCAATAACCCATTCAGTCCAAATAGCGATGGAGCATTCGATACAACATTAGCAACAGTAGAAGCTGGCGACAGCCAAACATTATATCTAAATGTTTATAACAGTAGCAGTGTACTGAAACGAACAGGCATAGCATTATCTGAAATTTCTTCTGGAACATATACTGCAACTTGGAATGGAAATGATGACAGTGAAACAGTTGTATCAGATGGAACGTATACAATTAAGGTATCAGATGAAGCCACA
Source organism: Thermoplasmata archaeon (assembly GCA_020054495.1). GTDB lineage: Archaea > Thermoplasmatota > E2 > DHVEG-1 > DHVEG-1 > JAGMDE01. The sequence goes on from JAHWGK010000004.1 coordinate 34,301, forward strand.
GGTATACAAGCGAATGAATCAACTGAGGAAGCAGCCAATATCGATGTTGATACGTATCCACCGACTAGTTGCAGTGTGGAAATTAATAGTGGTGATACTTATACAAACTCTACTTCGGTGAATCTAACAACTATTACAGCAACTGACGATTCCTCCATAAAGATGAGATTTCAAAATAGCGGTGAAAACTGGACAGAATGGCAAGACTTCCAAGGGACAAAAGCATGGACGCTCACTTCAACAGATGGATCAAAAACAGTAAATTATGAAGCAAAAGATGTGGTTAACAATACAATAATTTCATCAGTGAGTGATAGTATAACCCTTGATACAACAAATCCAACAGTTAACATGTCAATTGTTGGCGCAGGAGATACACCCAGTACACATAGTAACAACGTTAGTGTGACATTATCAATAGCTGGATCAGATGCAACAAGTGGCGTAGAGTATATGAAGATATCAAATGACATAGGATTTACTGGTAGTAGCTGGATTAATTATACTACTTCAAAGGCATGGACACTTAATTCAGGAGATGGCACTAAGACAGTTTACATAAAAGTAAAAGACAGAGCAGGTAAAGAGTCTGTTGTGAGTTCAGATAATATAACCCTTGATACAGTTAGCCCGTTGAGTCTTACTATTTCCATAGACTCTGGTCAAACATACACAAATTCAACAAATGTAACGCTATCACTATCGGCAACAAATGCATTGAAAATGCAGGTAAGCAATTATGCAAACTTCAGTGGTGCAGTCTGGGAATCATATTCAACTTCAAAGAACTTCTCAATAACAGATGGAAATGGAACAAGAAAAGTCTATTTCAGAGCAAAAGATACTGCTGGGAACATAGCAACAGGTGTAAATGATAGTATAATACTTGATAAAGCAACCCCTGAAATCTCAAGTGTGTCAAGTAGTGGTGTTTCCCAGAGCTCAGCTACAATAACATGGACAACAGATGAAGCATCTACAAGTTATGTGGAGTATGGAACAACAACAGGTTATGGATCAAATACAACATTAAATTCAACTAAGGCTATGAGTCACTCCCAGATTATTACCAGTCTTAATTCTGGAACAACATATCACTACCGTGTAAGATCATTGGATGGAGCTGGTAATGAGGCGATTTCTGCAGATAATACCTTCTCGACAACATCTGGGGGAGATACAACATCGCCAGATGCAATAACTGGACTTACAGTTTCAGATAAACAAAATGATGAGAGCACATTAACTCTTTCTTGGAGTCAGTCAGATGCTCCTGACTTTGCAGGATATAATATTTATAGAAAAGCAAATGCGTCATTTGTAAACATTTCTGCTTCTGGCGTACAACAAATAAAAACAATAACATCCAGAACAACTACAACGTATAATGACAACACATCAACTGATGATTATACGTATTATTATGCGGTAACAGCATTTGACACGGCATCTCCAGCAAATGAAAACCAAACTGTGACAAGTCAATATGGTACATCAATCGATGATAAAGCTCCAACAACAACTGATAATTTTGCTCCTTCGTGGTATACATCAGAAAAAACTGTTATTTTTACAGCTACAGATGGTGGAAAAGGAGTAAATTCAACGTTTTATACAACCGATGGAAGCGATCCAACTAATACATCAAATTCCAATAGAACACAATATACAATGCCATTTGCAGTAGGAGGTGAAAACTCTCTTGGTGATGATATATATAATATCAGTTACTATTCATATGATCTAAATGCCACTCCAAATATAGAAACCACACATAGTGAAATACTCAAAGTTGATGCTTCTGCCCCATATACAACTGACAATGCCCCATCTGGATGGCAGAACTCTAGTGTAACAGTTGCTTTGAATTCTATTGATGACACTAGTGGTGTTTATGCAACCTATTATACAACAGATGGAAGTTGGCCAGACTATGGCTCATCGCAATATTCAGAAGCAATAGAATTCAGCTCAGATGGCAATAATACCCTAAGGTATTTTGCAAGAGATAATGCAACAAACGATGAAACAAATATGACAACATATATTCTGATAGATGCTACATTGCCGACATCAAGTATTCAAGCATTGTCGACATATAAGGCAATTCCATTTAATGTGACATGGAGCAGTTCTGATGCTACAAGTGGAATAAACAATGTAACATTAGAATACAAGAATGGTTCTGGTAGTTGGACAAACTGGCTCACAGGTCAGAACGCGATTGGAACTGCTTCGTTTAATGGATCTTTTGGATCAGCTGGATATACATACTATTTCAGATCAGTTGCGACTGACAATGCATCAAATACTGAAAGTGTTACCACTTATGATGCATATACAACAGTTTTAACAAGTGCTCTTGACGTTGAAATCACCTCACCAGTGGATGCTGATGATGGCTTTTCTGATGGCTGGATCTACGTGAATGGAACAATTACAATAACAGGCACTGCCTCTGGTACTAATTTAACCATTTGGTATCTAAGCTATTCAGCAGATGGATCTAATTGGACGAACATTGCAAATTCAACAACCCCTGTTATAAGTGATACTTTTGGAATGCTAGATACAACAGGACTTGCAGAAACAAACTATACAGTAGAACTTACAGCGATAAATGCTACCTCAAATAACTCAGTTAACATAACCATTACTGTTGATAATGCAGCTCCAAGTATTACAGCTGGGCCGGAAAGTGTTGCCTTAAGCTCATCAGCAACAATTACCTGGACTACAAACGAATCAGCAAATGCTACAGTACAATGGGGTACAACTATATCATATAGTGGAACACCTGTATCACGTTCTCAGCTGACATTTGAAACTTCACATAAAGAAACAATTAATGATCTTGACTCAAGCACAACATATCACTATAGAGTTATCTCTTATGACAAAGCAGGTAACATGGTTAATTCATCAGATGGAACATTTACTACTGATGAAGGCACTGAAGAACCTAATGTCCCGGGTCCTGTTGTTGTTCCGCCCCTTACTGCTGATGCAGGAGGGCCATATGAAGGATCTGTAGGCGTATCAATTACATTTGATGGATCGGGAAGTAGTTCTACAAGTGGCGAAATTACAGGATATAAATGGGACTTTGAAAATGATGGAACTTATGATACAGACTATTCAAGCTCAGCTACAACCACGCATACATACACAGCTGCTGGAGAATATACTGTAAAACTTGGCATCACAAATAGTATTGGCTCTTCTGTAACCGATACAGCAACAGTAACAATTAGTGAAGCTCCAGAAGAAGATAGTGAAAACCCAACAATATCTAATATCTATCATTCACCATCAACTGTCACAAAAGATGATGTAGTAACTATCTACGCAACGGTAACAGATGACCAGGGCATAACTTCTGTTTATCTCTACTGGTATGATGATTCAGATCATTCAAAATCCATGACATCAAACGAAGGCAATGTTTATTATGCACAAATAGGTCCATTTTCTGCTGGAATATCAGTGCAATATTCAGTGGATGCAACAGATACTGCCTCCAAAACAACACAATCAGACACTTTCGTATTCAATATTGCAGCAGTAGCTGTCATAGGAAACGTGTCAAGCGGTGAAACAGAAGAAATACTCTCAGGAGAACTTGAAGGCACAGGTCTTGATGGATTAGAGTTTACCTCAGCAACTGATCTAACTGATGTAAAAGTAATAATACAAAAATTAACAGAAAAACCAAATGAGATATCTGAAGAACCAACGTTAGCAGAAGAAGACATAAATACCACAGTCTATGTTTATCTCGAGATAAATCTAACTTCAGGAAATGATACTCTAGAGGAAGACGACATTGAGTCAATTAAGATTAAATTCAAAATCGAACAAGAATGGTTAACCAGCAATAACATAAACAAATCAAAAGTAATCTTAATGAGATATCATAATGACATATGGCAGGAACTCCCGACAACAATTCTCAATGAATCTGGCACATACGTATATTACGAGGCGACAACAAAAGGAACATCAACATTTGCAATAGTAGGTGGCGAAATTGCTGAAATAGGATCAGGGTCCGGTGGAGGAGAAGAAGAACCAAGTGGAATACCCATGTGGTCAATTATTTTGTTCATTGTTGTAGCAATCATACTTCTAATAGTAATACTCTTTAAAACAGGATTTCTCTTCTTAGAACAAGGTTCTGAAGAAGAAATAAAGAAAGGATACACTAAAAAAACAGAGGAGACAACCAAAGAAAATACAGATGAATCAACTAAAACAAAGAGATAAAAATAAATCCATTCTTTCTCTTTTTTTATATAATATTTATATAACACTTAACTGATGCTTACAAATTGGTATTAGTTATTGGAGGTAAGGTGTTATGGGGGAAATAGATTATAAAACTGTAGAGATAGAAAAACCTGAGGATATAAATTTTATACTTGGTCAAACTCATTTTATTAAATCTGTTGAAGATCTATATGAAGCAATGATAAATTCAGTTCCCAGTGTTAAATTTGGTATTGCATTCTGTGAGGCAAGTGGAGCATGTAAAATTAGAAGTGAAGGAAACGATCCTGAACTTAAAAAACTCGCTGAGAAAAACGCAGGGAACATCGGAGCAGGGCACTCGTTTATTGTGTTTATGAAGGATTGTTTTCCATTAAATGTGCTAAACACGATTAAAAATATCCCTGAGGTTTGTTCCATCTATTGTGCTACTGCTAATCCAACGAAAGTAGTCATAGCTGAATCAAAGATCGGTACTGAGACTGGTCGTGGAATACTTGGGGTTATTGATGGATTCAGCCCAAAGGGGGTGGAAAACAAAGAAGATATCTCTTGGAGGAAAAAGTTACTTAGGGACATAGGATACAAACTTTAAAACCCGTATTTTCCGATAAGTGGGACAAAGGCACAGCCGCCTAAGTCCTTTTTAATTATTTGTTCTCCTGTTTTTTCTACTAGTTCAAGATTACATATCATTTTTCCTACGGGTACCATTAATTTTCCTTTGTCTTTCAATTGGTGTATTAATGGGGGTGGTATTTTGGGTGCTGCACAGGTTACATATATTCGGTCGTAGGGAGCATGCTTTTGTAGCCCCTGAGAACCATCTCCGATTTCTATTGTTACATTTGTAATACCCACGTTTTCTAGATTTTTCTTTGCTTTTTTTGCAAGAGATGAAAGTCTTTCTATCGAATAAACACGGCCTTCTTTACCAACTAGTTTAGAAATGACTGCTACATGATACCCCGAACCAGCTCCTATTTCCAATATTTTTTGTCCCTTTTTGATGTCAAGTCCTTCACACATTATAGCTACCATATGGGGTGCAGAAATTGTTTGTCCGTCTCCTATTTCAAGGGGTGTATCAAGGTATGCATAGTTTTTCAATGATTCTGGAACAAACATTTCCCGCGGTGTTTCTAAAAATGCTTTTTCTACTTCTATTGATGTGATACGTCTCTCTCCTCTTAATTTTTTTACCAGCTCTACTCTTTTCTCTTCAAATGTCATGTTGCAAATAAAAAATAAAAAATAGGTATATAATTTTGTTTAATTTATTCTAAGGTTGTTTATAGTCATGTTTTTTATATAGTTACTATGTTTCACTCCTTGTTATTATGCGGAAAAAAGCTATAGTAGCCCTTGGCGGAAATGCATTGATTAAAGAAGGACAAGAGGGCACTATTCATGAACAGTTTGCAAATACACGTGATATTTCTAGATCTATTGTTAAAATGATAAAAGATGGATGGGACGTTGTAATAACTCATGGAAATGGACCTCAAGTAGGTGCTATTCTTCTTCAGAATGATCTTGCTAGAGATGTTACACCACCGATGCCTCTTGGTATTTGTGTTGCTGAGAGCGAGGGTCTTATTGGTTATATGATCCAACAGTGTTTATCTAATGCTTTACATAAGGCAAACGTTGACAGACCTGTTGTGGCATTGATTACTCAGGTGCTCGTCGATGAAGCTGATCCTTCTTTTAAAAATCCTACAAAGCCTATTGGGCCATTTTATTCTGAAAAGGAGGTTATGGAGATTAAGGAAGAAGGTTTTCAGGTTAAAGAATACCCTGGTGGCTGGCGTGTTGTTGTACCCTCTCCAGATCCAAAGTCTATAGTTGAAGGAGAGATTATCAGTAAAATGCTTGATGATGACATCATTGTGATTGCATCTGGTGGGGGCGGTATGCCTGTTATTGAAAAAGAAGGCTGGGGTCTTGACGGTCTTGAGGCAGTGATTGATAAGGATCTTACTTCTGAGCGACTTGCAGAGGCAATTAATGCAGAATTATTGTTGATTTTAACAAACGTTGAAAAGGTTTATCTGAACTATGGTACTCCAAATCAAAAAGCTTTAGATAGTGTAAAACTTAAAGAAATAAAACAGTTTTATAAAGACGGTCATTTTCCCGAGGGGAGTATGGGTCCAAAAATATTGGCAGCTATTAGATTTCTTGAATCTGGCGGAAAAAAAGTTATAATATCAGACGTTAACAAAGGGTGGGACGCATTCAAGGGTAAAGCTGGTACACATATTACAAAATAATTCAACAGTTGTTTTATTAAACCCCTTTGTATATCGAGTTTTTAGTTTATGGATACATCAGCAGTTGAAAAACAAATCAAAGATATAGAAGATGAAATCTTCAATACACAGAAGAATAAGGCCACTGAGCACCATATTGGTAAACTTAAGGCAAAACTTGCAAGGCTCCGAGCAGAAGTTGATATAAGAAAAAGTGCAGGCGCCAAAGGAAAAGGTTTTGCTATTAAAAAATCTGGTGATGCAACAGTTGGTCTTATTGGTTTTCCTAGTATTGGTAAAAGTACTCTTCTGAATCGGCTTACTGATGCAAAAAGCAAGATTGGCGATTATGATTTCACAACCCTGGATGCTATACCTGGTATGATGAAATACAACGGAGCAAACATTCAAATTTTGGATTTACCAGGACTTATAACTGGTGCATCCTTAGGTAAAGGTCGTGGTAAAGAAATACTTTCAGCAATTAGAAATGTTGATCTCGTTCTTTTTATGATAGATGCAGAGCATGATGATCACCTCGATTTAATGACGAGTGAGCTACATATGGCGGGAATTCGGCTAAATCAAAAAAAACCTGATGTAGTTATAACAAAGACTGGTCAAGGTGGTATTAATGTAACTGCCACGATAAAACTTTCACATTTGGATGAATCTCTTGTAAAATCAATTTCTTCGGAATATGTGATAAATGCAGATATCATAATTCGCGAAAATATTACTGAGGATCGATTGATAGATGTTTTTGTTCAAAACAGAATTTATGTTCCAGCATTTGTTATAATCAATAAAACAGATCTAATTAGTAGTAAAAAATTATCAACAAAACTTGAGAAAATAAAACAGAAAGGCTGGGATGTAATAGCCATTTCTGCAAAAGAAGAATCTGGTTTAAATAAGCTCAAGGATAAGATTTTCTCTGAGCTCAAATTTATACGTATTTACATGAAACCTGTAGGAAAATCTACTGATTTCGATGAGCCATTGATTTTAAAAGAAGGCAATACTGTTGAGACTGCTTGTAGGAAACTTCATAGAACATTTAAAGATAAATTTAGATATGCTTCTGTTTCAGGCCCATCTGCCAAACATGATGTTCAAAAGGTTGGACTTGATCATGAACTACAAGATGGAGATATTTTGACTATAGTAACCTCTTGCTAGTTTTTTAGTAGTTTTTTTGCATTTTTTACCATATGTTTTGTGTTTAACTCATATTTTTCAAGTAAATCAACAGGCTCCCCACTTTCACAAAATATATCTTTTATTCCCATTCTTAAAAACTTAGTTGAAATATTTTTTTCTGCAAGAATTTCAGCAACAGCTGCTCCGAGACCTCCAATAACTGAATGCTCTTCAGCAGTAATTATTGCATTTGTTTCTTTTGCACATTTTAAAACAAGTTTTTCATCAAGTGGTTTTATTGTATGCATGTCAATTACTCGGGCTTTTATATTCTCTTTTGATAATATTTTTCGAGCTTCAAGAGCTGGCTCAACCATTGTTCCATAAGCAATAATTGAAATATCAGAGCCAGTTTCAACTGTCATTCCTTTTCCAAGTTCGATATCATTTAAATCATTTTTTCCATAGATCAAAGGCGCATTTGCCCGTCCAACCCGTGCATACATAGGTCCGTTTTTTTCTGCCATAAGATGAACAATTTTTCCAGTTTGTATGGCATCACTAGGTGCAATAACAGTCATATTTGGAAGAACTCTCATAAGCGCGATATCTTCTATCATTTGATGACTTACACCATCCTTTCCAACACTTATCCCGCCATGTGTTGCAAATATCTTCACATTTGCCTTTGAATAAGCTATATCCATTCGTATCTGATCATATACTCTGCCTGTTGCAAATACTGCAAAAGTGCTAACAAAGGGGATTTTACCACAGGATGCAAGTCCTGCAGCTGCTGTTATCATATTTGCTTCAGCTATACCCATCTCTAAAAACCTTTTAGGATATTTCTTTGCAAACATAATTGTTTTAGTAGATTTAGAAAGATCAGCATCGAGTACAACTAGATTTTTATATTTTTTACCCAGCTCAATCAGTGCTTCACCATAAGCGTTGCGGGGATTTACCATTATTTTATTACTCAAAGTAAAGCCTCCAATTTTTTCTGTGCAAGATTAAGCTCTTCGATTGCAAGGTTACGTTCCATTTCATTAGGCGGTACACCATGGAAGTCAACGTTATTTTCCATAAATGAAACTCCTTTACCTTTGGTTGTATTTAATATTATTATCGAAGGCTGTCTTTTATGTGCATTTGCTTTATTTAATGAATCAAGTATCTGTTTGATATCATGACCATTAATTTCTATAACATTCCAGCCAAACGCATTCCATCTATCCCGTACTGATTCAAGACGTAAGACATCCTCAGTGTTACCATCAATCTGTAAAAAATTCCTATCAATCAATGCAGTTAAATTATCAAGCTTGTAGTGTGATGCAACAGCTGCTGCTTCCCAAATCTGTCCTTCTCCTGTTTCACCGTCACCCAGCATAGCATACACATTATATTCTTTATTGTCAAGTTTACCTGCAATAGCAACCCCATTTGCAAAAGAAAGTCCATGGCCAAGAGAACCAGTTGATGCTTCAACACCTGGAACATATGTACAAACAGGATGGCCTTGTAGCATGGAGTTCATCGTTCTAAGTTTTGTTAATTCTTTAACATTAAAATATCCACACTCAGCAAGAACTGCATAAAGTGCAGGTGCAGCATGACCTTTACTAAGAATGAAGCGATCTCTATTTGGTTCACAAGGTTTTTTTGGGTTATGTTTCATATGAACAAAATAAAGAGCAACTAAAGCATCAACAGCAGATAATGATCCACCAGGATGACCTGATTTAGATTTGTATAACATTTCTATTATATGTTTTCTTATTTTTACAGCAATTAAATCAAGTTTATAAATTTTTTTAGTATCGTGAACCTTCATCGTTTGACTCCCCGCATACAGAAAACAAAGATGGTTTTTCCGAATACTTTTACTGGGTAAATACTTTTTGTAAATTTTACTTAATACTCATTTTTTTGTATCTAATTTATGAAAACGAGACAGGTTATAAAGATCTTGATAAATCTCAGGTTTAATATCTCTTAATACAGGACGATTTGCCCTTGCAAATTCAAGTTGTTTCAGATCAATTTCACAAACTTTAACACTTTCTTTGAAATAAGGTGCTTTAAAAAGTAAATTAGCTAATGGATCATATATCTGAGATCCTCCCCAAAATACTAAATTCTCTTGTGTTCCAACAAGATTTACATAAATAAAATATACAGTATTTTCAACGGCGCGTGCTGGGATTAAAGTTTCAAAATATTTTCTTGTAACTGATGGAGTGGCAGATATACAAATAATTATATCTGCGCCAAGCAAAGTATATGCGCGACATAACTCAGGAAAGAATATATCATAACAAACTATCAAACCAATTTTACCAAATTTCGTATCACAAAGCTTTAGACTTTCGCCCTCATCAAAAAATATTTTTTCTTCAAATGGTCCAACTGTCGGTAAAAACCATTTGTTATATGTGTCAACTTTTCCATCGGGATGTATTAAAATTGCTGAGTTATTGATTAAGCCTTTTACTTGGCTATTCTTTAATGGCATTCCAAAAACAATGTAACATTTATTCTTCTTTGCCAATTCTTTTACATATTTTACTGATGGACCATTTACTAACTCAGCAATGTTACGAAGTTCATCTTTAACGTGATATCCACAAATAGTTAGTTCTCCAAAAACATACATGTCTGCTTTTGTTTTTTTCATATAATTTGCCATTTTTTCAAGATTTGCTATTTTATCAGCAATTTTAGGTCTCATCGTTATAATTGCTACTTTCATAATAATAACCAAAAAATAGAATATTGAATTTTTTTATAATGTTGTTGATAATTTTATATTTTATTTTTTCAAAAATAGGTTTATATAGCGAAAAGTAACTTGATCTCGTGCTGTTCTACCTTTTTTATCATATAAAATAACTTCTACAGCGTGCTCTTTTATTGATCGTTTGTTTAATCTCCATTGATAAGGGGCATCGGAATCTGTAAAAACTAATTTGCCATCATAATAAAATTTTACATTTTCTATTGATGCATCACCTGGTTTTACATATGTACAGATAAGTATGTCATCAAGGACAACTGTTCTTGCATAATTGAATTTTTTAAGCGTTACATCTTCAAAATACAATCTGCCACGCTTTGGAGAACTAATTCTTATCTGTGGGTAATACACTTCAATATCTGCCAGATGAGCTAATGAGGCCACTATAAGCTTTGTCATATTTGCTAAATAACCAAAATTTACTTTATCAATGGTATCTTCTGGAGTATGCCAATGCGGATAATCCTCTGATCCCCCAAATGCTATTGCTTCATACCCATGTAAAACAAAATCGTGGAAATCACTTGTGAATTGCCGTGGTCCCCCAGGTGCAATTTTCTTGAAAAATCTAATATTAAAATCAATATCATAATTTTTGTTTACATTTTTTATTTCTTCAACCATCCATTTCGCATCTTCTGTTGATGCTAATAAAACATTATTACTGTGTAAAGCTGTAGTTGCATATCCTATTCCATCTAGATTTAATTGAACAAGAAGATTTGGATTATCTTCATAAATTTCATTAGCATAAGCCCTTGAACCAAGTAAACCATATTCCTCGCCTGAAAATGCTACAAATTTTATTGTTCTATTGAATTTATATTGTGATAATGCATACGCAGCAGCCATAACTGCTACTGTTCCCGTTCCGTCATCTATAGCTCCAGATACATCTGGTACAGTATCATAATGTGCGTTAACAATTATAATTTCATCATTAAATTTACTATTACCTGGAAGTATTGCTTCAACGTTTTTACTTCTATAAAATCTTTTATGACGGGGAGTCCATGATTCCCATTCTTGATACCTTGTTTCCAGTCCCATATTTTCAAATTGTTCAAAAATATATTCTCCAGCTATTTCACAACTAGATGTTCCTACTTTTCTTGGTCCAATTTTTACTGTTAATTCCTCTAGATAATCATATAGTAATGACTCATCTGTCATTTCAATTATATCAAAAATCGGATCTGAATTAAGTTTATTTGATTTATCTATACCTAATTTTTCTGGAGTTGATTCTTTATTTATTAAAATTGAGGAAGAAGATATAATCATACCGATTAAAATAATAAATATAACACAAAAGCCAAATAATTTTTTGAAACGATTTTTCGTTTTGTATTCCTCCAACATTTGAAATATCAAATAATTTTATAAATTTATCTATATTTAATAATATGATTTATAGTTATTGAAATATAATTAGAAACACTCTATATATCTAATTTTTTAAGATATGATGCTTGGAATTTTAATTATTCATAAATAGATTTGTATAACGAAATGTTACATTATCTCTAGCAGTTCTACCCTTCTCATCATATAAAATGACATCAATTGTGTGTTGTTTTATCGATCTTTTGTTTAATCTAAATTGATATGGCATTTCTGTGTCATTATGAATTAATTCTCCGTCATAAAAAAATTCAACTCTATTAATAGGTGCATCACCAAATTTAACATCTGTACAAATAAGAAAATCATCGATTACCCAGGTTTTTTCATATTTTAAATTTTTTATTGTTCTATCATCGTAGTATAGTCTTCCCCTTCTTGGTGCTCCAATTTTAATATCTGGGTGATAAACTTCAATATCAGCCATATGAGCTAATGATGCAACTATTAATTTAGTCATATTAGCTAAATAACTAAAATTTACCTTATCAATAGTATCTTCTGTAGAATGTCCATATTTATAATGTCCTGATTCCCAGAAGGCTATTGTTTCATATCCTTGCTTTGCAAAATCATAGTAATCACTCCATCCTCGATTACTAAGTGGATTAATAATGTGCATACGATCTATATTGAGATTTATTTCATAATTTTCTGATACTTGTTCTATCTCGTCAACAATCCATTTTGCATCCTCAGTTACAGATGCATTAAATTTTTTTCCCTCATCAGCAGTATATGCGCATCCAATCATATCAGCATTAAATTCAACAAGAATATCTGTAAAATTATCATAAATTTCATTTACATAAGCTCTTGAACCAAGAAGACCATTTTCTTCACCCGAAAAAGCAACAAATTTTATTGTTCGATTAAATTCAAACTTACTTAATACATATGCAGCCATTAATACTGCAACAACACCCGATCCATCATCCATTGCACCTGGTGCATCTTTAATTGTATCATAATGTGCATTGAAAATCAATACCTCATCAGATTGATCACCACTACCTTGAAGTGTTGCTTCAATATTCTTAGATCTGAAAAATCTATAAGGTAAATTTAAGTTCCATGAATTCCATTCTTGATATCTTGTGTCTAGTCCCATTTTTTCAAATTGTTTGTAAATATATTTTGCCGCTTTTTCACAACCATATGTACTTGTTCTTCTAGGTCCAATATTTACAGTGAGTTCCCAAAGATATTCATATAATAATGATTCACTCACCATTTCAATAGCTTCAATAATTTTTTGACTTGTGTCAATTTTTAAACATTTATTTAGTTCCGCTTTTGTTGTTTGATTATCTTGCAAAGGTAATATTGAGGCTGCAGATATTATTGGCCCACTAATTATTAGAATTATGACTCCAAAAACATATCCTTTTGTAGACATTCTTTTCATAAATTGTCACCTAATAGCTATTATAAACATAATTAATAATTTTATAAGTTTATCTATATTATTTTATTTATAGAAATATTAATTTTTAGAATGAGAAGAGGCACCTTTCTCATAAAATTTTAATTAGAGATGGGATGTGAGCTGAGGAGGTACCTCTTAGTTTCTATGATGGAGGAAAGGATGTGAACAGACATATGAAAGGTTAGAAAAATTATGTGCCGATAAGTTTGGGAAACAATTTGGAATGGGATGCGCATTATCACTTGATCGGCACGTAAAAACTCCCCCGAGCTTATCAGTAACGCTTGGATATGTTGTATATTTAACCCAGAGCTTTTCAAAAGGCAAAACCGTTACTGATTTGAAGATAAAATTTTTCATTTCTCCTCACCTATTGCATGGCACAAACGCCTTGCAATGCCTAAATGCAATAACTATTATATAATATTTTCGTCTTTTGCATGGCATTATTGCAAATCAAAAGAGAAATGCATAAATAGTCAACGAAATATACTAACATAATGGATGGTTACCAACACGAGATTTCGTTGATTAAAAAGATACTAACAGAAAACTCAAAAGGCATGACAGTTACTGATATATCACGGAAAATCAAAATAAACAGGAACTCAGTTGCAAAATACCTAGATATCATGCGGATATCTGGTCAGGTAGAAATGATAACTTTTGGGCCTGCAAAGGTTTTTTTTCCTTCACGTAGAGTTCCCATCTTGAATATGCTAAATTATACTTCAGATTACATCTTGGTATTTGATGCAAATCTAAGGATTACAATGGCAAATGATTCTTTTTTAAATTTTATGAAAATTCCAAGGAATGAAATATTAGGCCAAACAATTAATGATACCATTTTAAAAGTTTTCAAAGACCATACAGAGCTGTTGGTAGGTATAAAAGAGGCGCTCGAAGGTAAAAAACTCACACAAGAAATAGAATTTCAGAATAATAAAGAACATTTTTTCTTTAAAGTTCGTATCGTCCCAACAACATTTGAAGACGGTAGGCATGGGGGAACAATTGTTATAAAAAACAATACTTATCACAAAATTGCTGAAAATGCTTTACGTGAAAGTGAGGAAAACTTTAGGAATCTTCTTAAAAAAATTAATAAAAAATAAATTAAGGAGTCGAGTTTGTCAAAAGATAAATTGTTAAATTTATCATAAATGCAGTAAGTACAATCAATGTAAGTATAGCATTTGTTTTTAGATCAAATATATTTATCCAATCTAGTATTGCAATTAATATGTATGAAAGAACAAGCATTACTACCAATAGTAAAACGATTATTCCAATAGTATATATTGGATTTGTATAGCTTTTTGTTTGTTCGAATAAAATCCATACGCTAGCAAAAAACACTAGCAGCCCAATTGTTATTTGTGCTTTTGCCCTTTCTTGCATAACCTTAGTCAGCGATTTTTTCTTTATAAAACTTTTTAAAACACATAAACTCACATTATCGAAGTAAAATAATTTATAATAAAAAAAGGAGAAAAGATTAAGTTAGCTTTCATTGTAAGTATTTAACTTATTAGAAAACACTGCAGCATCAGGAATAAGTTAGGATAATTTTGCAGAAACCGTTGGAATGAGGATATAATTGCTCTGTCTCTTGGTATAGTAATAGATAATGTTCCCTCAGGACCAATTAAATCATTGATGTCTTTGGCTTTTGCTTTGATATAAAAAGTACCTTTATTTTCCCATGTATGATTTAACATCACTTCTTCGCCAGATATAAATGGTCCTAGCCAATCGGAATAAGTATTATCCCCCCAATCAACATAATAAAAAACGTCATCATTTCCATCTGGATCAATTGAAACAAAAGTATATTCATATTTTTCTCCTGGTTTTCCAATTATTGGTCCATTAATTATTGGTGCAATAGGTGGCCAATCAAAACTATCTGGGTCATAATCAACTGTTGAGATATAAAATCCAGTAAACAATGACCCGTATTCGATATTATAAAATCCGTCGTAGCCCCAGTCAGTTCCCCAACTATTCTTACATATCCAATATCCACCATTTTCAATTGAAGAATCGTTTTTCCATCCTATAATGACGATGATGTGATTTAAACTATTGCCCCATGGCTCATTTGTATCTGGAAAATAATCTGTTGGATCATGATGCACATTCCAAAAATTAATAAATTCTGTTGTAGCATTCATGCCTGCTGCTATGGGGCCATATTGATAAATTTGGGATTTTATAATTTCTCTATTTTCAGGACTATCAAATCCTAAATTACTTTCTTTACAATCTAAAATTGGGACAAGAAGCTCCTCCCAGTTTTCACATTTTTCTGAGCAAGAGATATCGTCACTAGCTTGATAAGTTAAGCATGTTTCAGGAATTGCACCGTTCTTATAGTTCCCTTCAATAGTTGTATCCATCATATAATAAAATGCGCCATATGGAGTTCCCCCCCAACAGCCCTGTCCATAAGTGTTTGCTGCTGCAGGTAAACAGGATAAGACATATTGTTCAGATAGATCAGGACATAAATCTGCGCATTCTTCCCTTATTTTTATAATACTTTCAAGAGCACCAATAGCTGCAAAATCCCAGCAACTACCACAATTACCCTGATGTTTAGCAGGTGTTGTCCAATCTTTATCTTCAAAATATTTCCAACTAAATTCATCTGGAGTATTAACAATTCCTGGTTCTAATGAGTTAAAAATATCTGAAGAGTCAATGTACATTGGTTTTTTCATAACTAGATATGCTGAATTTTTTTCATCCTCAATAGTTTCAACATTAAGATTACATAGACATTTGTCAGTTAAAAAAGTAGTATCTAATGAACTAGCAATATCATTCTTCTCTGAGCTAACTGTCTCATATAAACCACTTGCACTTAAAATTAAAACTTCCACTAATACAATTACTATAAATTTTTTCATATTTTATCTCCTATTAATTTTAAAGTCTGTAATACCAGAATTCAATTTAAACTTATACTGTAGACTTAATCTTTGTAGCAAGTTTTGAATAGTTGGGAACAGATTTACATGATCCTGTAAAAAGTTATTTAGGAGCTGGAAGAATGGTTTGTTGATTGCTTTGTTTCTAGGCATTGTTACTTCATAATAAGAAAAATTGCTCTCTACGCCATGCTCGTCAACAGCCATTGCATTGATTATATACGAACTTGCTGATGTATAAGTATAAGTCAATATAATTTCTTCTCCTGAAGGATATGGGCCATGCCATTGTGCCCCCCCACATTGATCACCCCAATCGACATAATAGGTAATATTATCTCCATCTGGATCTGTTGATATAAAAGTCCACTCGTACTCAACTCCAATAGTACCATTTGTTGGACCATTAATCTCTGGTGCTGTAGGAGGTTGTGATTCCCCTGCGATAACAAGTGATGGATCTCCAAAGGGTTGAAATTCTTCAACTGTTATATAATCGATTTCATCCATGTTTTCGGTTATATACGTACTAATACCATTTGCCCATAACTCACCAAATGTTTTATCACCAGAAATGTAGTTACTTGACATATCGATACATAGTTTTTCAATTCCTTTTGTCACAATATCAACCCCTCCATATGAAACATCAATATCTGTTCCGCCAAGATATGCAATACAACCACCATTTGGATTTGAAACAAATGTCCATCCAAAGCAATCACTTGCTACATCATATTGACAATGATAGCATGCATCAGAAATCACAATGGGAAGTTTATTTCCATTTGATAGGGAATTAACATGGGAATTTTTATAATTTCCAACTGGAAGCCATATACTACTTTCATGAGGATGAGTAGCCCAAATGTCTGTATTACCATGTCCATTGAAAAAAACAAAACCAGCACCTTTATTGATTGCATTATTGATATCTGATGCTTGATATAATTTTCCATTTGATGCCCAGATTTTATCAGGAATAAAACTAGTTAAGATATTTGATACAGCCTCGTTAACATACTCCCCTTCATCAATATGATTTTCATCACCAAGTAAAGAATCTCCACCTATGAGCACAAGATTTTTAAACCAATTCTGTGCATATGCTTCTTCAGTTTCGTATGTAATTATTTTATCAACACATATTGTAACTTCGTTTTCATCAATACAAGCGAGTCTTCCCAAATAGACATCAGGATAGAGATCTAATTCATCAAAATTACCAGACCAATTATATTCAGCGAAAATATCGTTTTCATTTGAATCCCAACTACAAAAGTTCATCTCTTGATCATAAATATCTGCATAATATAAATCTGACAAGAAAACCCATTCATCTTGGTAATCATAATTAAAATAGATATGAGTGTACCTACCTGGCAATAGATTTGCTCCTCCTACAAGCATGACATATGTAATATCCCATGTATCTAGTGCATCCTTGATGAAATACTTAATCTGCTCAGCTTCATCCCGACCCGGATACTCGCTATAGATTACTTCTGTTGTTTTTAAAATTGTTTGAACATTACGACTATTTTTATGATTGATCAAGGGTTGCAGTTCAGTTGAAAACATACTAGGTGATATTATAACCATATCATATTCTTCCTGAAAGATTTCTTTTTGAGTTGGTATTAACTCTCTATCAGGTAAAGCAGTGGCTTCGAGTCCACTTAACAATAATATTCCTATCATTAGGATTATGATTTTCTTCATTTTACCTCCCTCTATTATTTTAATTATAATCCTATAAGAACAATGAGTTATTAATAATTAAAGGTTAACATTAATATTTTTGTCAAATTAGTTAATTTTTTTTTGAAAAATTCTATTTTGTTCAAAATATTGAATTTCGGATGAAAAAATAAAAAGAAAAATAAAATTAAAAGAAGAAAGAAAAAGAAGAGATATTTAGACTATATTTTATAGTCCTAATCGCTGTAACAATTGCCTTAGTATTGGAAACATATTCGGATATTGTTGCAAGAAGTTTTGGAATGGTGCGTTTATTGCTTTGCTCCTTGGTATAATAACTATTAATGGATCTGACCAGCTACTAAGTTTTCCATGAGAATCTTTTGCAACTACTTTTACTTGATAGGTATTTTCGTTTTCCCATGCTTTATCTGCTGATGCTGTTGCTCCACTGTTTATTGGTCCAACCCAGCCACTGGTAGTATCGTCACCCCAGTCAAATAAATATGATATCTTGTCACCATCTGGATCAGTAGTAGATGTTGTATAGGTATACATTGCTCCAGCACTTCCAGAAGCAGGACCATCTGGTGTACTAGGTGTTGCTGGTGGATTTGATGCTTCTCCTATTTGTAATGTAGGATCGCCGAATGGTTGCCATTCCTCAGTTGTTTTATAGTCCATTGGTTCCATGCTTGAATCTATATATCTTTCCAGAGCTTTTGCCCACATTTCACCAAGGGTTTCTGCTTCATCGTATTTGTAAGCTCTGAATGTGTCTAAGCCCATTTTTCCGATTAATCCCTGAGCGATACCAGTTCCTACATAACCCCAGCCAAGTGCGGTTGCTCCAAAGGTCGCTATAGCTCCTCCATTTGGATTATACATAAATGCCCAATTGAAACAATTAGAGTCTGATGCAAATTTAGCTGTGGAACATGCTTCTACTGCAACAATTGGTAGCTCATCTCCATTGTTAAGGGTTGAAAGATCGCTGCTAGAAATTACTCCTGATGGAGTTGGAACCCAATTATGACTTTCCTCTGGATGAGTAGCCCAGACGTTTGTGTTGCCATGTCCAGAGAAATCAACAAAACCGCACCCATCGTTAATTGCACTTTTAATATTTGCAACACCTGTTGGAACCCAGCCTGTTAATTTACCATTTGTAACCCATAGTTTCTCAGAAATAAAACCATCCATCATATCTATTACTTTTTGATTTATATATTCCCCTTCAATGGTATCATAATCTGGAGAAGTATCACCACCAAGTACAACAAGATTTAGGAACCAATCTTCTTGATAAGCTACAGAATTTTCATAGGTTTTAATTTTGTTTACACATGTTGTTACTTCACCACCACTTCTGCAAGCTAGTCTTCCAAGATAGACATCAGGATGAAGATCTACATCATCAGTTTCACCTTCCCAGTCGAGTTCTCCAAAAATGTCGTTGTCGTTTGAATCCCAACTGCAAAAACCACCTGTTCCATCATAGATATCTGCATAATATAGATCACTTGCAAATACCTCAGCACCTGGGGGATCCTCTTCTTCAATATAGACATGAGACATTCTAACTGGTAATTTCAAACTGCTACCTACTAATAAAACATTACCTGTTGACCAGGTTTCAATTGCATCTTTAATATAATATTTTATTTTCTCTTGGTTATCTCTACCGGTTCCACCATAAACTTCGTTTAAACCAACAAATTTAGCTGTTACGCCCCTACCATTTTTATGTGTTATAAGCGGTGCAAGTTCATCGCTAAATTCATCTGGAGCAATTACAATAAGTTGATATTCATCACGAGATGAAGGTTGTGTTTGTTCAACTGGTGATTCATATTCAATTACAATGTTTACGTCTTTTGCCCATTCAATTGTCTTTTCAGCAGGATGATACTTAATTGGGCTGATTTCTGTTTCTACAATTACACTAAGATCTCCATTGTAACGCCCACCACTAACATCATATTCAAACCAACTTGAAGGATAAGGCTCAGTTCCATAATTAACAGATTCCTTTTGACTTGTACTAACTGTTTGACCAACAATTACTGCTTTTGGAGTTGGTTCTAAATCCTTAGTTAAAGTTAGTGTTTGAATGTTTTTTGGCGTACATGTTACACTTATTATTTTTGTTCCAAATGGAAACGCAAACGTATCAGAATAACTTGGAAGCATTGGTTTTCCTTGTTTCATTATAAAAGAATTTGCTTCATCTATATTTATAGAAACATAATCTTTTTCAATTTCAATCATTGGCTCCGAAAAACTAACTGAAGTTATTTTTAATTCAGTTTCTTCATTACTAGGTAAAGCAACAGCTCCAAGTCCACTTAGGACTAAAATTCCTACCACCATTAGTGGTAAAGTTTTCCTCATTATTTACCCCCTATTAACACTCGTTAACTATATATGTATCTTAAATTATTTAAAGGTTTCCTAGTATTTCTTTTAACAAACTATCGTTCAACCACTTAAAAATAAATTATTTTACAGATTAAATTAAAAGCTAAGCTTTTCTTTGAAAAGGTTAGATAATATAAACTTTCGAGCGTTTTTGATATCTGAATCCAAATAAACTGCTCCTATCAACGCCTCTAAAGCATTCGCTAGATTCGTAGGGTTTCTATCACCATTTTGTTTCTTCTCACCTTTACCAAATAACAAATATTCTCCAAGCCCCAACTCTGTTGCTCTTTTTGCCAAAAAACTATTATTAACAAGAGTTGATCGCCTGCGGGTAAGCTCTCCCTCTGAAAAATATCTGTTGCCTCTATAAAGTTGCTCTGCAACGACAAATCCAAGAAGGCTATCTCCTAAGAACTCTAAGCGTTCGCTAAATTCTATTGGAATTTCTGCTTCAAAAGCATATGTTTTATGAGTTAATGCATTCTTCAGTAGATCTTTGTTTTTGAAAGAATAATTAATTTTTTTTTCTAGCGAACTAAAATGTTTTTTATCCATTTTGCACACTTGTATAGAGATAGCATATAAATATATCACGGATTAAAAGAAACATATTCAAGTATTTTATGTGCAATATCTACATCATCCAATGAGTCAATTAGCTGTTTTTCATTTTTAAACGGTCTATTAGCTAAAACCCTTAATGCTCTTTTCTCCCCAATACCTGGAATGGCTTGTAATGTTTCCCGCGGGACACTGTTAATATTCATTGGGAATGGAACCGCAGTAATGGACCTATAACCATAGTCCACAACTTTTACATCTAAAAAATTGTTAAGCATATGAACTCCAGGGACTCCAACAAGTAACGGGTAACTACCTAGTTGTCTTCCAAATGTAAGTTTACCATCATATTTTTCTGTAAAAATATTTGTTAAAACAGTTCCACTTGGTAAAAGTCTCTTTAGCATAGGTCGTTCAATACCTTCCCTAACCTTTCTTTTAAATCTTTGAAACACATATTTATTTTTTAGCATAATCCTGTTACCTGTTTGATACATCTTTGTACCGGGGATTGGTATAATCTGACGAAGATTAATTCTCCTTAGAAGAAGATCTTGATCAAGTATGTTTTTAAGAAATTCATAGTTTAGTTCATATGTACTCTTTGATTCACCATCAAGTCCAAAAACAAAATTAAGTCCAGGTAGTAACTCAGGCATTCCATTAAATCCTCTTTTTGAACCAATCTCATTGAGGAGCTTTACTGCAATTAATACTTCATCAGCAGATGCCTTGAGATTATTTTTCTTAATAACTACTGGATCTGCACTTTCCACACCAAAAGCAGCAACATCACCTGAGGTATGATACTTTATTATTGTTTTAGCGATCTTCTTACACTCAACAGGAAATCTAGCAAGAACACCCGGGTTGGCATTATCAATATGAAGAGTACCCAAGCTTGGTGCAACACGACGAATACCACTAAACAATTGTTCAAGAGCATCAGGATTAGGACGTGGAAACTCAACACTACCAGCATCCTTGCTCATATATGAAAAAATACATGGCTGATTACCCAAGCGGAAATGACGTACACCACGTTCATATAATGTTTTGATTTCATCAACAACATCCTCTATCGGTCGAAAATCAGATGGTCCCTTACTTGGTTCACTACAGAATGAACAACCACCCACTATACTACGGGGGCATCCACGGTATGTCTCGATTTCTGTGATAAGATAATTTGGATAGAAAGGATGCTGTTTTACAATACTTGCTCCTTTTATTGCAAAATCTCTAACATCTTTTGCACTTCTTCTACATTCTTGTGGATTTATTTCTTCTAAACTCATATTGTTTTTTAAAAAATCATAAACAATGGTTTCTCCATCACCCTGAGCTATGATATCAAAAACATCTTTTACAATACTAGTATCCCTTGTTTTTTTCCCACCAGCTATTCCAAAACCATAACGTGCAGCGGGACCTGTAAGAATTTTTACAGGTTTTGATAGTTTTTCCATAATATTTTTTATTTCATTAGGGCTTGCTGGAAAACCTGATAGATAACGACCAGGAACAGACATACCAGCAACTACAACAACAATATCTGATTTAGATAAATCCTCTATCAAAGAATTATTGTTTCTTATCTGGTCAATTGTGACATAAAAAATCTGTGCAAAGCTATCATAGTTCCATATAGCACCAGCAATATACCGGGGGTATGGGCTGATATATGGTGGTACACCAAGACATGTGGGTTCGTCGACATATCCATCTAATATTGTAACTTTTAACATAATACATCTATTTTAGAATATTTAATTGATTGAGAGTTTCTCTTGTTGTAGAGCTAAATTTTTTTGAGTATTTTTCTAATCTTTCTAAATTAAGTTCATTTATTGACATATCGTTGACCAGGGAGGCGATTCCATCAATGTTCAATTCCTTGTTTTTTATATGTCGAATGTAGATTAGATCAAGTAATGCTTTTTCTGGTTCAGATGTTAAAACCGTTCCTTCTTTTTGATACCCCCAAAAGAGAGATTTACTTATTTGGTGATATTCATATACTGTTTGTTTGGTTTTATATGTATATGGTAATTTTGTGGTTATAAGCGTGAGGGTATATGCTGATTGACTGAGAATCCCATGTTTTGAGAGAGCATATTCCATGGATAGGTAGGAGGGGTAACGAATGACCATTGATATTTCTTCAGCGGATGGGTTGCTGAAAGGGTTTTCATACCATGTTTGGGCTGCACGGCGGATGATCTTTGCTTTTACAAGACGTGTTAACTGTACTGACAGTGAAGATTTTGCAATACCTGTTAACTGTGTGATATCTGATATGGAAAATAATTTTTTTTCAGAGTGTTGTTTAAAAAATTTTATCCATTCGTCAACTTTCATCCTTTTTCACCATTTTCTTTTTTTATGTATTTAGATGTTTTTGCAACGTGATTTACAATTTTGTTAAACGTTTCTTCATATTGGTCAAGTAATGTTTTTGGTAGGAATCGTTTCATTTCATTGGATAGAATTAAAGCACCTTCTTTACTTATTTTTTTACTTGTAATTTGTAGGTTTTCTTTCAATTTTGAGGGAGTAGAGTTATAATCTTTTGATTTTTGAAATACTAGATCCCATGGAACTGAGATTTGTTTTTCGACAGTGAGAAAATAAATATCCCAGATGTCTCTACCTTTTAGATAAGATCGTAAACCTAGGGCGGTTATTTTGTCAGCTAGGATTTCAGATGCTTCCTCTACTCTTATTGCGGGGTTTAAAGGAGGATAGTTAAGAATTCTTGGTTGATTGTGATAGGAGGGGATATATGCTAATTCAATGTGTATGTGAAGTTTTTGATCTGGTAAGTCTGATACGGTTTTTAAAATAAGGCGTTGCATGTATTGGTCATTTTTTTGTAAGTCTATTTTTATTTCTTCGAGGAATGGAAATACGTTGGTAATGTATGTTTTAATTTTAGAAATTTTTTGTATTAAATCAAATTTGTTTTTTCCTTTTTTTAGTACAAAATCTAAATCTTCTGAAAAACGAGGGTTTCCATAAAAAAACCGTAGTGATGTTCCACCTTGAAATACTATGTCATTGAATACGCCTTCGTGGCTTAGATATGCTAAAATTGTTTTTTGCATTTCTTCTTGAAAATTTTGGTGTGCTTTCAGATTTTTTACTTTACTATTATTGATAATTTCTTCCCATAACATGACTTTCACATCATAAACTTAACATATTTGTTAAATATTCTAAGTGTATAATGGTTTGTTTGGTATATAAAATTAATGTCTTAGATTATTAATTCTAAAACACTTTATTGAAAAATTTTCACTTAGATACCTAAAGTAAATAGCGTCGTTAGCTTATTTTTAAAAATATAGACGAAGGTGTTAAAAAATAGTCATTTATATTGATTAATGATTTCGATGGAATTAAAATATACCAAAGATATAATTAATTTTGATAATAAGGTATTGACAAAACTTGATAAATTTGTAATTGATTTCATAGATATCTTAAGTAAACATTGTAATTATGTAATTATTAGTGGTTATATTCCTATACTTTTTGGTAGAACAAGAGGCACTGAGGATGTGGACGTTTTTATAGAGCATATTGATAAAAAAACGTTCGTTAATTTTTACAATAATTTAGTTAAAAACAATTATTATTTTTTAAATCCAGAAAACGAAAATGGTCTTTATGAAATGTTAACAGAAAAACTAGGAATCAGAGCTGCAAAAAAAGATACCATTGTTCCTAATATTGAAATGAAATTTATTAAAGATGATATTGAT
This sequence comes from Thermoplasmata archaeon, assembly GCA_020054495.1. GTDB lineage: Archaea > Thermoplasmatota > E2 > DHVEG-1 > DHVEG-1 > JAGMDE01. Next base: position 58,996 of record JAHWGK010000004.1, read on the forward strand.
AATTTTACATTAAAAAACCATGTAAAAGTTATATTAAATAAAAAATTTAATTTTTTCATTTCTCCAATTGAAATTGAAATACCATATAAATTATATCTTGGGAGTGAAAAAGATATTGAAGATGCCTTGTATCTTTGGGATATTTTTCTAGAAAATCTTGATAAAAAACTTATGAACAGGTTTATGAACGAACTAAATGTTTCCGGTGAACAATATGGAATTAAAATTTGATAAAGAAAAAAACTTTCAAGAACGACTTTGGTTTCTACATCTATATTCCAACTGGGTGAAAAAAGTTCCAAACGAGGTTTGGAGTCGTCAACATGCAGATTTTATTAATAGTCTCTTTTTAAATGGACAAAACTATGGTCTTTCTCCTAAGAAATATTTAGAAATGGTTGCTGCTGGTAGAAAAATAAGAAAAAAAGGTTTAATTAAGAAAGTCTTTTAAACGAATGTTATATCTATATATTAAGAAAGGTGGATGGGGATGCAGGATGATCCGATTGCATTAGTGTTATATGACTTGCTAAAACTTGATGATATTTTAGGTTGTATGGTTGCTCGTCAAAATATGATTAGCGTAATGCCTGATCAGAGTAAGTTTGATCCTCAAGTAATGGAACTATGGGATATAATCAAACGAGCAATGGATGACGTGTTTGGAGTGATTCGTGAATATTCTCAAGCAGGACTTGGTGAAATGGAGTTTAGGCTTCAGGATTATGAAGTATTATTTTACATCTTACCGGATACAGAAAATGCTCTTGTTGCTATTGTTCCAGCTCTTGCGAATAAGGGTCTATTAGAAGTTGAAATGGAAAACGCTCGTCGTGAGATTATTAATTTAATGGAAAAACAAGAAAATGAAAGATTAGCTATTGTTTAATTATTGGAGGGGATGAACTATAGCTGAGTTTGAAGCAGCAGTCGGGATGTCCCGAAAGTGGGATGCAAGAGAAGCAGGTAAAGAAGTAGCTAGAAATACAATTAAAAAGCTTAAGGTTCCTCCTGATTTTTTCCTTTTGTTTTCTACTATTCATTATGAAAAACATGGTGGATTTGAGGAGTTTCTAAAAGGAATATGGGAAGTATTACCAGAAGGGACACCACTTATTGGAGGAACAGTTGCAGGATTTATAAATCCATATGGATGTTATACAAGAGGTGTAACTGCTATAGCTGTATCTTATCCAAATATGGATGTTGCTATAGGATTTGGAAAGGGTACTAAAAGGAATCCAAAGAAATCTGCAAAAAAATGTGCAGAAATGATTAAAAATAAACTAAAAAATTCAAAATATTCAAATAAATTTATTTTTGACATAATCTCTGGGGGATTAGTTCCCAAAATACCAGGTATGGGGAGAAAGAAAGTAATAAAAGGTTTAACAAGTAAATTGGCAATTTATCTATCAAATTTTTCATTATTCATTTTTCAAAAGGGGGTTGGTCGTGAAGAAGAGGTATTAAATGAATTTTCAAAATATTTTAATGATTATTATATTTTACATTTTTCTTCAATGGATGATGGTAGAGCAATGAGTAATTATCAATTTTTAAACAAAACAGTTGAAACAAATATGATAGTAGCATTTGGTATATCTATTGATATGAAAATGAGTGTGAATTCAAGTCTTAATCTAAAAGAAATAAAAAAGTTTGATGTTAATAAATTAAGTAAAGACGGTAGGATTATTCATGAGATAAATGGCAAACCTGCTGCTGAAGAGTTTCTTAATTTACTTGGTTGGCCTGAACATTATTTAGATGAAAGACTGTTTAAAAGAACGTTTTTCTACCCTCTTGGGTTTAAAAAAAATGATGAATGGATCGCAGAAATTGTAGGAATAGTTCCTGGTAAATCTATAACAGTTTTGCATAAAATCTATAATAAGGAAATGGCAATTTTATCTGCTAGTGGGAAAAATTTAATAGAGGCTGTACGAAATAATCTAAGTAATATAGGTTGTGAAAATTCTTTAATAGGTGTCATCTCAACTTGTGATGGGAGATTAGAAGCTTTAGGTTCACAAGTTTTTAAAGTTCAAGACGAAATTATAAAATTTTTCAATAACAAACCCTTTATCGCTTTATATTGTGGAGGCGAAGGTGCAAAGAAACCTCATGAGAATATTAAATATGGAAATGTTACTTTTAACACTTTTATTTTAAAAAATAAATAGGTTTATTCATTACCATCCAATTTTATTAGATAGGTCATATGCTTTATAAAGATCTAAATATTTACGATAAAAAATAATACTCTTTATTGTTGCTAAAAATGTAACACCATCTCTAAATGGCTCCATATGTGATTGAAGTTCTGTATTATCCATAGTTTTCAATTTTTCAAATGCTTTCAGGAAAATATCAGAAGAAAAATCAGATTTTAACCATTCTTTTTCATAATTATCTGGTTTTCCTACAACAATAGATTTAGCTGCATATTTACCCGCAACCATTGCTGGTCTAATACCTCCTTTTGTAATAGCATTTGTTTGACCTGCTGCATCTCCTAACAAAAGAATCCTACCAAGAGAATATTTTTTAACTCCGCCGAAGCTTAAAAATCTGCTTTGTTTCGTTAAAATTTTTTCTTTTGGTTTAAATTTCTCTTTTTTTATGAATGGAAACCCAATTTTTACGTTATCTTCATGTGGAAATTCCCAAAGGTAATCTCCTTTGTATTTTTCATCATAATAAAAAGATAATAAACCATGTTCCGGCTCTTTTTTTATAATGTATTGAAGAAACAGTTTTTTTCTACTTACTAAACCTAGACTTTTACCAATTGACGAGTTAGCTCCATCTGCTGCTATTACATAATCATATTCGTTATATTCATTCCCGAATTTTACTTTTACTTTATTTTTATTTTGTTTAATTGAAAGAACTCTTTTTTCTTTGTAGTTACCTCCAGATTTTTCGAATTGATTTATAATTGATTTTAGAAAAATTTCTCTATTTATAATATAACCCTTCATTTTAGTTTTAATTGAGATATCACCCGGGTAATATTCCATTATTGAATTTACCTTTTCAACTAATCCATCTAATTTTAATGGATTTAAATCTTCAAGTAATTCTTCCCTTATTGCTTCTCCACACATATCATGATATATAGAGTATCTCTTTGGATCCAATTTGTCTACTAACTCAACTTCGATATTATTATCTCTATCAAAATGTTTAAGAAAATAAGCAGCACTAGATCCTCCAGGTCCAGCACCAACGACAAGAACATTACAATCTTTTTTCATATTTATTATTACAATAAAAAACCGATTTAAAATATCTTCGAATTTTTGATTGTAAAATAGATTTTTAGTAAATAATAATAAGGAGTTTTATATATAATAGAATCAAACTAGCTAAATAAAGAAAATGTAATAACTTATATTGTTATATTAATTATCGATAAAGGAGGAAAGAATTCTGACAATCAAGATAATTAAATATGAAGATAAGTTTGAAAAAGATGCTTTAAAACTTTTTTATCAATCTGTTTTTCATAATCGCAAGGAATTTGAATATGCACGATTACCTTCTTGGTATCATCGTTATTCTTTAGAAAATGACAATATTATTCGTCTTGCTGTTGAAGATGATAAAATCATTGGTACACTTGGATTAATATCTTACTCAGGACATTATCAAAGTAAAAAATCGAAATTAGGATTTTTTGTTGATAATTGTGTACTACCTGAATATGAATATGAAGAAGTTATGATAAAGTTATTTGAAAGTATAGAAAAAGAAGCAAAAAAATCTAAAATTGATTTTATTTTAGGTTGGGATTATAAAACGAAAACTGAATTAAATAAACCCCTCTACAAAAAAATGGATTATTCAATTATTGATGGTATTAATTGGTTTGGTGGTGGAACAAAGCATGTAGATGCTTTTTATGTGAACGATTTTAGACTTTTTATCCTATGGAAGTTTTTATTGAAATTGGTATCTTATAAACAATATCGTAACGAAAAAAAGTTAAAACCATTAAGCAATGAAAAAATAAGAAAAATGAAAGAAAATGACATACCACAAATAGTTGAGTTAATAAATTCTCAAAATAAAAAAATGGAATTCTCACCAATATACACAGCTGATTTACTTGAAAAAATTATAAAAAAATATCAAGCTAAAGGTTATGTGGTTGAATTAAAAAATAAAATAATCGGTGTAATTATCCTCTTTTATGCTCCTTGGAGTGGTTGGATGTACGGAAAACCAGAATATTCAAAATCTTATGGTTTCCTATTAATAAAACATTCATTAGAATTTGCAATTAAACAAGATTTTTCAGAAAAAATTGCTCCGCATTTACTTTTTAGAGCTATGAAAGATGAAAATAAAAAAGGATATTTTATGTTAGTCGATGTCTTTGATCGCAGAATCGATTGGTTAAGAAAAGCTTTTTTAGATATTGGAGCAGATGAACTACCATATGATTTTGGAACAATTATTATAAAAAACCTGTCTGGAAAAAAAGTTGAATTAAAGAAACCTATTTATATCCCTACCAACCTTGTTATAAGCCCATATATTTCAAAAGATTATTAAAATAACATCTTATCCTGATAATGTAATTATGATTAAAATTATAAAAGAAAAATGTATAAGTTGCATTGCATGTATTTCTGCTTGTCCTCATGATTGTATACGAGTAGATGGGCTTTTTGTTAGTTTTAAAGATAACGGTTTTTGTAATAATTGTGATGAAAAATATTGTAAAGTGCTTTGTCCTACGGGTGCTATTATCTTGGATTAATTTCAATTTTTAAGTCTTTTTCATCAATTAATTTTCTTGCATAATCTAGAAGTTCTTCTGATTTTTTATATTTTAATGCATTTTCCAGTTCTTTTCCATCCCAATCAATAATTTCTAATTCAAGCATTGATATAAGTATAGTTTTAACATCGATATCTAAATCTTTTGAGATAATACTACTAATATTATCTTTTATTTTTACCGTTTTTCTTCCTTCTGTTCCAATAAAACTATCTTCATATTCTTTTGGATAATTTTTTAAAAGATTTAAATCATTTTTTTCGATTGATACTGCGACAGTTTTTCCAGCAATAATTGCTGCTTGCCATCCAGGAATTATTCCTTCTCCAACATATGAAAAATTCTGATTAGCTGAATCTCCTACTAGAATAGTATTTCCATGGACAAAATCCAATGGATATGAAAGATCGATAATTCCTCCTTTTATCTCAAGTGGTGAAGAATCTTTCAACTGTCTTTTCATTTCTTTGTTTTTTTCAGATAGATCATAAAATAGTTCAATCGGAGATTTATATTTCAATGGATTTTTTCCATAATATGGTCTTGCCCCAACTCCAACATCTGCTCTATCATTTCCTTTTGGAAATATATAGCCATATCCTCCCATTATTTCTCCCATAAAAAGTTGCATTGTATTTGGAAAATCTAAATTTAAATTTGCAGCTTCAATTTCTATTGCGCAACCCCAGTCTTTTATCCCTTCGATATTGTTATTTTTAATAACTTGTTTTCTAATAAAAGATGTTGCACCATCTGCGCCTACAACAATTTTAGGATGTATTATTAGATCTCCTTTAATTGTCTTTGCTTTTACCTCTTTAATATTTTCTCCAACAAAGGATGCATCATGTACAGTTGTTCCCAAACTTAATTGAGCGCCAGCATTAATAGCTTGTTGAGCTAAATTTTTCTCTACCTCTTTTCTGTTTAACATCAGTGAAATCCATTTGTCTTCCCTGCTTGTTATTTTAGATATAGGATTATAGATGATTGTTTCATTTATTGGCCATCTATATACATTTTTTAAAACAGGTATTTCTTCATACATTGATTCAAATAAAAATTTACTAACTGCTTCTCCTCCTCTTAATGGTGCTGCTATTTCATTTTTTCTATCTACTGTTAAAACATCTGCTCCGTTTTTTGCAGCAATATATGAAAAAACTGTTCCTATTGGGCCAGCTCCAACAACTAAAACATCACACTTTATCGTTGACATAAGGATTGAGGCTATCAATTATTTTATTAAAAACCTTATCATATTTATTAACAAGCTACAGGTTTTGGTTTTGATATTGATCTACTATACATTCTCATTACAAGATATGCACCATCAAAAAGCAACATTGCAACAAAGAAATACCAAGGAAATAAACCCATAAACACGACATAAAGAATCGCAAGTTTTGTAAGCCATCTCTGATCAAAAAAGGATATAAACACTTTATGTGAAAATCTTTTTTCCTCATGGATTTTACTATTGTATTCTATTACATCATTTCCTACCTCATCAAGCAATGCTGCAGCCACAAGCATTAGTAAGGGTAAAACTAAAAGTTGAATTCCTGATATTATAATAAAAGCTAAGATAACAAACAAACCAAGTATATGAGCTTGATTATCAATTTTACCCTTTATGAATACGCCAAGAATAACTGCAAGAAGAATAGTTGCAGAAACCTGATCAATTATCATCGTATACGCCCAAAGAGCTCCAATAAATGGTGCCAAAATTAAAGCAAATTTTTTATTAAACGTTTTTTCATCAAATGCATCATCTATATATTTAAGTCCAGCACCAAGAAGAGGGTAGGATAATAGAAATATATACATTAAGGCATTTCCTCACCAATTTTTTCCAAGCTTTTTTTCTCTCCATTTCAGTTTATTATTAACCAATGTTATGTTTATTATCATTTTTCGCAGATGATTGTGTAGGTAGTTATGTAGACAGCTTTTATTTTATGCAGTTATTCTTTCAGGTTTTGCAACTGTTTTAACTGGAAGTTTAATTGTTTGTTTTGATTGGCTGTATAATCTTACACTGACATATGAATAATCAAACACTATCATTGCAAGGAAGAATAATATAGGAACAATACCTGTAATACATAGACCAAGGATTGTTACTTTCAGTACCCACCTTTGGTCAAAAAATGATACAACAAACTTATGTGTTAATTTATTTGTATTCATTTTATCTTTTTTCTTATCTATAAAATCATTTCCGAACTCGTCAAGTAGTGCAGCAATACCAAGAATGATTAGGGGGATAATTAGAAGTTGAACACCTGCAAAAAAGATGATTGCAAAAATTACAATAAGACCTGCAAGATGTGCATAATTGTCAATTTTACCTTTAAATAGAACTCCAATAACAACCGATAAAAGAATTGTTGCAGCAACTGGGTTTATAATCATTGTATAAGCCCATAGAAGTCCTAAAAATGGTGCCACACAAAGTGCAACTTTTTTATTAAACGTTTTTTCATCATATGCTGCATCTATATATTTTATACCGGCACCAAGTATTCCAAATGATATTAAAAAGAAATAAATCATTAATTAACACCCTCCATCAGTTCATATTCGGAATTTTTAAAATCTGGGTAGTAGACATCTTTTTTTGATATTGATATATGATGAATGATTTCGATGTTCTTTATGAGCGGATAGATATCCATTTTATTGCCTTTCATTTCTTTACCCCAAATATAATAATAAGTTATGTTAACATAAAGCCCCATATCGAGAAATTCCTACAAAATTCCAAAATCGGCAATTTTTTTTTATTTTTGTAGGAAAAATGGTAAAAAACCCTAAATCAAGAATAAACACTAAGAAACTGGAGTTGCTAGTAAATCACGTTCTGTTTTTTCTTTTTTCAAACTCCCATAAACCTTGCTATAACTTAATGGTAGAGATAAATACAGATCCTCTTCCTTGAAAACAATACCTGTTTCTTCAAAGTTGTTTAAAATGTTTTTCAAGTCGGTATCTGAGATATTTGAAAATATCTCTTGCAACTCTTGATGGGAGATTACATCAATGCAAGATAAAAAGATATCTCGCTCTAGTTGATTAAGCATATAAATCATTACATTTTCACGGTTTCGAACATCAATAATTTTTAAGAAAGTTTTACCATCAACATAATAAAATACTAGTTGATCAAAGATTGTTTTCCTTTTCAAACCCTCGATTGCTCGCTGTTCAAGTTCAGTTTCCCATTCTTTTACTAGTTGTTTCCAGTTGTTTTCCTTATGTTGTTGTTTTCTTTTAAACTGGCTAAAAAAACAAAAATTGTGCTCTAATATTTCAGGAGGATACATGATTGTGTCAATAATTTTAGGCTCAAGTTTTTCAATGTTAAATTTTTCATATTGTTCATATATTGGGCTTTCAAAACCTAAAATAAATTTACTAATTTGTGGCGGGTCAAGATATTGCTTAAAAAGTTTAATGGTTTGTTCAGTTTCTTCAAAATCTTTTGTTTCCTCATTAGGATAGTTTATAATAATGTTATATACGTTTGAAATGCTATTTTCTTTACAGTATTTTAATGCAGCAATGTTATCAATGATTCTTACTCCTTTATTCATCTTTTTTATATAGTTGGAACTAAAAGCCTCAATACCTATTTGAATATGATTAAAACCTGCTTTTTTTAATAATGAATAATCTTCACTTTTTAATTGTCCGGCTCTTGCTTCAACATAAAAATCAAAGTCTTTTTCAAGTTTCATGAGCTTCTCACAAAACCTATGGAAATCATGTTGCGGTAGTGTGTTTCCAATGATTTGAAATGATAATATTTTGTATGTATCAGATAAAAAAGTTAGTTCTTCGATGAAACGTTCAACATTTTTTTCACGGTATTTTTTATGATATGCTTGAAGGTTACAAAATGTACATTTATTCCACCAGCAACCACGAGAAAATTCAATGGGAAGTCGTCCAAAAAGAGAATAGTATTGTTTTATTTCATCTGAAATATTGTTAAGATCTTGATAATATGATTGAAAATTGGGGACTGGAAGACTGTTTAGATCAATAAAATTATCATTTTTATTCCAAATAATCTCTTCTCCATTTCTAAATATTAACCCTGGAATTGATTTAATGTTACTATAATCAGATGCTAGAAGAAATAGTGGTTCTTCGCCCTCGCCTGAAACAATAAAATCTAGCCAATCAAATGTTTTCAAAATCTTTTTTCCAAGCTTGTTGATGGTTGTGCTGCCTCCAAATACAATAGTTTTTTCAGGATAAGTTTCCTTAATTTTTTTTGCAATTGCTAAAGATGGTAGAAATTGTCCATAATTCAATGTAAAACCAATAATATTATATGGCTTCCAATCAACTTGGTTAAGAGCCCAAGTGAAAAAACTATCGGATTTTTCAACATATTTGTTAAAAGGAAAATCATTCAGAAATTCATCATTACCAATTATATTATCGTAAAAATATCTAAACTTTTCAACATTTTTTTCCCAATAATCTGGAAAAAGATATTTTGAAAACACCATCTGAGCAGTATAAGAGTCATTTGGGTTATTAATCAAATAATTATAATTATGCAATCCATAAAAATCAGCTGTTTTTAGATAAAGATGTTTCGTATTTATATTGATATCTCTTTCTTTTAAATATGACTCAAGTAAGGATAACTGTATTGATGGTATACTTGTTTCAGCAAAAGGCATAGCTACAAGTAATACGGATTTTTCTTCGGTATGCATCCTCATCCTTATTTATTTCAATAAATTATGCGTTTAAATATTTAACTAAAAAGAGCAATTTTGCAAAATACTAAAATATAGGAATATAGCTCTAGTTTTTGAAGTAAAGATGGTAAAACTGGATTTGAAGGATAGGAAAATCCTCTATGAACTTGATTTAAATTGCAGGCAATCAAATTCACAAATTGGAAAAAAAGTAGGATTAAAAAGAGATGTTGTAGCTTATAGAATAAAAAAGCTTCAAGATGAAGGAATAATTAAAAATTTTTGGACATTTATTGATACCTTTAAATTAGGATACAATGTATTCAGATTATACATAAATTTTCAATATATGACTTCAGAACTTAAAAAAGAGATTGTACAATATTTTGTTAATTATAAGAACTCATGGGTAGTTATTTCTGTAAAAAGTGAAATTGATCTAGCTGTAGTTATTTGGGTTAAGGATATATTTGAATTTTATCAATTTTGGAACAAAACGCTTGATAAATATGAAGATAATTTTTCAAAATATTCCATTTCAATTTATACCCAGTCTATCGTTTATAAAAAATCATATTTACTGCCTGGAGAAGCAGAGAAATCTGATAGGATAATAAGCGATATGCACTGTGGCGGGATACCTGTTACAATAGATGAAACTGATTATAAATTATTAAATGAAATTGCTGAAAATGCTCGTGTTCCCTTAATTGAACTTTCTGAGAAACTTGGATGCTCATCACAAAGTATAAATTATAGAATTAAGAATCTAGTTAAATCAGGCGTTATTAAGGGTTTTAGAGTAAACCTAGATCTTTCAAAATTAGATTTACATCATTATAAAGTCGATATTTATCTAAAAGATCATAAACTAAAGAACTCAATTTTGAAGTATTTAGCGGATAAACCTTATGTAGAATACATGAATTTATCTATTGGTTGGTCAGATTTAGGACCTGAATTTGTTGTAAAAGATTTTGATGAATTAATGAAAATTTTAGATGAAGTTAATAATAAATTTTCAGGCGTGATAAAAAGACAATCATATTTTATTACTGAAAAAATACATAAAATTCGTTGTTTGCCAGAACTAACATTTTAAAAAAATCATATTTACCTTATTTTAAAGACCAGCTGACATATACCAACCTGCAGCTGCTGCTATAGCACCCGCAACGGCTCCAGTTATTACCATTTTTTCCATATTTTTTCCCACCATCCTTCATATCGTCATATCTTGACATGGTATATTTTCCCATTGATAGTATTTAAATCTATCGTGACAGAATACCAAAACGCAAAAAAGACACATTTAAATATGAAAAAATTTACTGTATAACCAAAAAATATTAATGACATATACTATTATAACCCAGATACTGGAACAAAAAATCTTAATTTACCTTCTCATTGGTTAATTACTTAAAAAAATGTTATTATTTTTTTAGATCAAGTATTATTTCAGCAGCCCACTTTGCAGCATTGCCAGATACCGCTGGGCATTTGTCGACATGGGCTCCTGCTTTTTCAAACTCAGAATAATCCTTTGGGTCTAAAAGGTTAAATGTTCTTCCAAAAAGCTTCTTGTGAATATCCTTGCATCTCATACATTCATATTCTTTATAAAACTTATCATAAAGTTTCTTTGAATACATAAAAACCCGTCTTTTTCGTTCACCTGTGCTAAAATCCTTATATGTTCTTCCAGCGACAGATCCTATTGCAAGCAACCCTCCGACTAAAGCACCACAAGTTCCCTCGGTTGTAAGAGCAGTTCCACCTGCCATTGCATCAGCTGCTTGGATTGTATCAGGATTTCCTACATCAAGAACTTCATATATTGCAGCAAGAACACATTGTGGGCAGCTTCCACGTTCTGCTTCATACTTATATGCAAGGTGATAGACTTTTTCAAGAATTTTATCTCGTGAATCCATGCTATACCTCGATGTAAACAGATTTTTTTAGCCGTACATTTGAGTTGGAATTGGCGGTATCGATGGAGCTGTTGGTCTAGATTGTTTCATAAACTTCCTAATATTATCTTCTATTTGCTTTGCTTCTTTATACAACGGCTTTGGGTCAATTTTTATTTCGGGAAGCATAACGTCAATTTTTTTCAACAAATTCCCAGCAGCTCTTGAATCAGGATAAGACGCATGTGCCTCAGAAAGTAAACAAATAACATCACGTTGCATTAGAACACTCTCATATAGGAGAACACCTGTTACACCCGTGATCATACCCTCCTTTGTCTCCTCGATTTTATATTTCTTAAGAAAATTTTTCATCTTAGGATTACTCCCAACTCCATACACCTTGAAAACCTTTTTCTTAGCGCCTGTCGCATGTGTTCCTTCTAAAGAAGCAACAATCTTACATCCTTTTTCATCAGTCCATTGAAGGATACGATCAGCCAAAGGTTTTATAATGTTATATGGTGGCATAAATTCAGAGATTATCACTGCGAGCTGCTCACAGGTACCATCCGGTCCACATTTACGCTCTCCCGCATAAATTCGAACAGGTGGAGACGGTTTTGAATTATGTATAATTGTTACAGGCATAAACTCTTTTGAAACAATAGCTCCTATCTCATCAAGTTTTAATGAGTCAATAATAAAATGACCTGCAATTGAACTAATCAATCCAACTGTTGGAAAAGCAACAACGCACAAACTATTGGATAAATCTATTTCTTTATATTCAATTAATTCAATATCTTCCATAATACCCCGACTCTGATATCACCTTTTTCTACTTAAATAATATGGTAAAAAACAATTTATTGGAAGCAATAACTGACAAGTTTAGGATGCGTTAATGGCTAAAGACCACCTCTAAAAAATGAAAAAAACCATCTTAGGTACTTATCTAAAAGCAGCGGATAATACCTTTTTAATATTCTACTTTGTCTCTTTGTCCAAATTTTTTGGTATAATCGAGAAAATAGCATACTTTTGGAGTTATTTTTATGATTATGTTATCTGGATCTGAAGGCATATTAGCCATAGATGAAAATTTTTGTTTTAGCATTTTTATCGCTTTTTCAGATTCTTCGTTATTAGATATAATTGTTGCTTTTCCTTCCATTTGGATAGATCTTATCTCATCGAGGTATTCAGTTTCGTCATGAATAGAGTATGCAACATTTGGATTTTCTTGTATGTTTTTTACTTTGCGAGTTTGGATACTAGTAGAAACGTAAAGAGTGGGTCCTTTGTTTACATACGCAAGAGCATGGGTTAAAGGTTCACCTTTTTGTGTTGAAGTGGCTAAGGTTATAAACTTTTTCCTTGATAGATAATCAACAATTTGTTCTTTTATTTCATCCATTCAACAATTCCTCCCTCTATTATTAACATAACGTAGTAATTATTTTATTTATAAAGGTTTTGGAAGCAGTATTATGTAAGCTCTTCATCTATTTTCTTCTCCTTTACAAATCGTAATATTATTAATGAACAATTAGCTTAAGTAACCCTGCTAGGTTATTAACAATATAATCTCCATCGATATTTATTCCAACCACTTTGCAACCGGCTGCTTTTCCAGCTTTCACATCACTTTTGGTATCACCAATAAGCATAACCTCAGCAGGATTTACGTCTAATAAATTACAGGATTTTAACACAATTTCAGGGTCCGGCTTTGACATAGTTACATCATTGCTTGTCAATACGAATTCAAAATATTTGTCAATATTAAATTTTTTTAGAACTTGAATAGCACTATCTTTTGGGGTATTTGTAATAAGAACTTTCCTATACATGTTTAACTTGTTGAGGGTGATTTTTGTGTCTGGATGTATCTTAACTTTGTCTAAATGCTTTTTATATTGATTATTACAAATTCTTCCAACTTCAAAAGATAGATTCATTTTTTTTAAATTATCAAATAAATCATAACCCCAGTATTTTTTCAGAAACTCCTCCTTTGTAATCTCTGTGTAATTGAAAATCTTAAAAGCATCATTTAATGCAGCCAACCATGCATCAAAAGAGTCAACGAGAACTCCATCTAAGTCAAACAAGATTGCATCGGGTTTTAATTTCATTTATTATCCACTTAATTTTGTTAGATTGAATATATTGCAGTGTAAAAACTTTATTTAAAGAGTAATACTTAAATAATATCGATGTGATAATTTTTATGATGAGTTATTCATTTAAAAAAAACACTTTGCTTCCGATGATATTTATATTATTACTAATAATTCTGCCGTCAACAAATATCGCTCAAAATGTTACAATCTTGTCTACCGACTCAAATGAAATAATCTCTCTGTTTTTCGATCCAGATATAGTTATACCTGACCACTATCCAACAATTCAAGACGGAATCAACAATGCAGATCCTGGCTCCAAAATATTTGTTAGATCAGGAATCTATAAAGAAAACATCATAATTGATAAAGTAGGTATATATCTAAGAGGGGAAAACAAGTTAAATACAACTATTGACGGCGGAAAAATATCTAAAAATACAATAACAATTAATTCACAAGACATTACAATTCAGGGATTTTCAATAATAAATGGACAGAATGCGGGAGAAGGTACCTGGGATACAGCTGGAATTAGAATTACTTCATCTAATGTTACCATTAAAGATAATCTTATCATGTGGAATTTATTTGGAATCAATGTACTTGACATAGCACATAACCTTACTATTACTGATAATTCATTTACTGATGATAGTATTTTGCTAGGAAATTACGAATACACCAACTTAAAGCTTACAAAAGAAAGTTTTCAACATAACATTACAAATAATACCGTTAATGGAAAACCAATTTATTATTACAAAAATGAAGATAATTTTACTGTTCCTAATGATGCTGGTCAAATTATCTTAGCGAATTGTACTAATGCAAAAATCAAAGACACATATTTGACTCATGCAGATTTTCCAGTTATGCTTGGAGTTTGTTCTAATTGTATAATTGAAAATTTAACAGTGGATAATTCTAGAGGTGAAATTATTCTGTTTAAATCTAACAACTGCACGATTCAGAATAATACTATATCAAATCTCATATTTGGTATTTGCATTGATTACAAATCCGAAAATAATATCGTTCAATATAATGAAGTAAAAAATAGCTCTGGTGGAATAGTTGTTATGACCTCCTCAAGAAACAATACTGTTTACAAAAATATAGTTTGTCATAATAGAAATGGTATTGTTCTGTTAAATAAAACCTATGATAATCTAATACTTGACAACAAAATTTGCCATAACACAAATGGAATAAAACTTGCAATGTCTCCATTTAATAATAAAATCAACAGTAATATAATAAAAAAATGTCAATTTTTAGCTGTTTCAATGGGTCAGTCAAAAAATAACTGGGATAATAATTATTGGAATCGGCCAAGAATATTTCCAAAACTTATTTTTGCTTATATATTAGTTGGACAAACACGTATCCCATATTTTATTGCAGATATTGATTGGCATCCCGCGCGAAAATTGTAATATTGCATAGTTTTTAAATGTTACAAGCTATAATCATTATGATGGTTTCTATGAAAGAGTTGAAGGTTGTCTCAAGAAGAAGAAATGAAATGATAGATATTACAAGTGATGTTCAGAAAATTGTTAATGAAGAAAATATACAAAATGGACATGTTGTTGTTTATGTTCCACATACAACAGCAGGTATTACAATAAATGAAGGAGCTGATCCAAGTGTACAAAGAGATATAATCGAAACATTGAAAAAATTAATACCTGAATCTGGTGGTTATCATCATATTGAGGGAAACAGTGATGCACATATAAAGGCAAGTATAATGGGCTCATCAGTAACTGTCATTGTTGAAAATAATAGACTTGTTTTAGGTACATGGCAACATATTTTCTTTTATGAAGGAGATGGACCAAGAAATAGAAGAGTAAATGTGGAAATTACATCAAAAATTACTAAATAAAAAAAGAAAATTTTGAGGATTTTTTTATTAAATTTATGAATAGGTTATTTTATCATAAAATCCGACAAAGCCAAAACTGGCTGGCCAATAGAATTTCCTAAATAATGGAGCCAATAAATTAAAAGCTCTGACTCTAAAGAAAATAAAAAAACCAGTCATATTTTCAATAGTCACAGTATGTGGTTCATTTCCAATGGAAGTCCAATCTGTCATATTATACATGCCATTCTCATCTACAGTTACTGTGTAATTTATTGAAAAATATGAAAATCTTGAGTTATTTCTTACATTTCGTTTGAATTCAACTGTAAAACTTAGATTTTCAACAAATATTGGAACATTTCGAAGAATGGCCATAGGTCTTAATAATTTTCTACTGAGGTAGCGATTAATTAAATTCATCTGACCGGCTGATCCATTTAACAGTTCTACATTAGTAAATGTCTTTAAAACGGGTCCAGAAATTATACCGGTATTTTCAGAATAATTAACATCATAAGATTCGAGGAATTCTTCAACATATGGTTTTAATTCTGGATATTCATCTAGAAATGAAGGCACTCCCATTGCAGGGATTACACCTACTGTTATTATGGACATACAAAAAATTACTCCAATTATTTTTTTATTCATATCAATCTCACATCCTTTCGTTTTTATATTTCAAATTGTTTTAAAGTATATAAATATATAGTTCTTTTGTAGCATTTAATTATTGTAATCCCATCATTTTGTAATTAATACCCGTATACCAAAATTTACCGCATAATAATTTAATATTCTATTCTATTACCTACTCAAATGCTATATTATATTCATGGCTATATGTCTGATCCAACTAGCACAAAGGGTACACTTTTCAAAAAAACGCTAAATGCAATAGCAATAAAATATAGAGATTGTGAACCAGAAAACCTCGTAATTACTGATTGCCTTAAACGCATCAAAAAAGAAATTGAAAATGATAAAAATGCTATTCTAATTGGGTCATCTCTTGGAGGTTTTCTGTCTGCAAAAACTGCTTTAGAAAATCCTAATGTTCAAAAAATAATACTACTTAATCCAGCGATAATTCCTCCTTCAGTTGATATAACAAAAATACAAGATATGCCTCAAAGTATACTTTCTGAAATGCAAGACATTAGACTTTTTGAAGAAAAAATGGATACAGATGTCATTATTCTTGCTGGGACAAGAGATAACGTTGTTCCATCAGATTGGATCCTTGAATTTGCGAGAGCACAACAGGCCACTATAAGATTTTTAGATGATGATCATAGTTTTACATTAAATATGAATCAGCTTCCTGATATAATTACGTCTATTTTACACAAAAACATTAAGAAATGAAGTACATTACCCTGTGAATCAATATGGAGGATATCTGGATTGAGAAGTACCGGCCAAAAACCCTTGATGAGGTTGCTGGTCATGATAAAATAATCGAGCGATTAAAGGCATATGTTAAAACAAAAAATGTTCCTCATCTAATGTTTGCAGGTCCAGCGGGTACTGGTAAAACTACTTCTGCTCTTGTACTTGCAAAAGAACTTTTTGGCGAAAACTGGCAGCGGAATTTTATTGAATTAAATGCTAGTGATGAACGAGGAATCGGTATTGTCCGTGGTAAAATAAAGAATTTTGCCCGGACAGCCCCATTGGGAAAAGCTCAGTTTAAGATAATATTTCTTGATGAAGCTGATGCTCTTACATCAGATGCACAATCAGCTTTGAGAAGGACTATAGAAAAGTATACAAGAATCTGTCGCTTTATACTATCAGTAAACTTTTCTTCTAAAATTATAGAACCAATACAGTCTCGATGTACTGTTTTTAGATTTTCACCGATAAAAGAAGATAGCATTAAAAAATATATGAAAAAAATTGCATCAGCTGAAAATCTAGAAATCACGCCTGATGGATTTGAAACAATTGTTTTCATATCTAGAGGCGACCTTAGAAAAGCAATAAATATCCTTCAGACTGGTGCATCTGTTAATAAAAAAATAACAGCAGAGCTATTATATGAGACAAGTGCCACTGCTAAACCAGAAGATGTAAAGACCTTGATTAACACAGCGCTTGGTGGTAATTTTATGGCTGCTAGAAATCAGCTTTATGATCTTTTAATTAAATATGGTCTCAGTGGAGAAGATGTCATAAAGCAAATCCATCAAAGTATTTTTGATCTCGCGATTCCTGATGAAAGCAAGGTAAGACTCATAGAAAAAGCTGGGGAAATCGAGTTCAGACTCATTGAAGGAAGCAATGCTCATATACAATTAGAGGCGCTTCTTGCACAGTTTTCTCAAGAAGGTGGCAAATTAAGATAAATACATCTTAATAAAATTATCAGCAACTTTTTCAAGATCTTTTTCTGTTTCTTCCCCAACATCATATCTAATTCGAACAATGGGTTTACTAGATTTTAAAACTCTTGTAATATCAATTGGAGTACCACCTATTACAAGGTCAACATTTGTATTATTTATTGTTTGTTCAAGTTCTTTAATTTGTTTTTTTCCATAACCCATTGCAGGTAACACATTTGACAGATGAGGATATTTTTCAAAAATTTTAACAATCGAACCAACAGCGTAAGGCCTCGGGTCGATTATTTCTTTTGCCTCCCATCTTTCAGCTGCGATTCTCCCCGCTCCAAATTTCATGCCACCATGTGTAACAGTGGGGCCATCTTCAATAACTAGAACGCGTTTTCCTTTGATTTTATCTTTTTCATCAGAAATAATTGTTGAAATACCTTTGATAATTTTTGCCTTTGGGTTTATCTTTTTAATATTATCATTTACTGTATCAATGTCTTCAGGGTTTGCAGTATTAACCTTATTTATTATAATAATATCTGCCTGTCTAGCATTAAGTTCACCGGGATAGTATGAGAGTTCATGGCCTGGTCGATGTGGATCTGCGATAGTAATTAAAAGATCAGGCTTAATAAATGAAAAATCATTATTTCCACCATCCCAAATTATTACGTCTGCTTCTTTTTCAGCATATCTAAGGATTTTTTCATAATCAACACCAGAAAAAATTATTCCACCCTTGTCAATGTAGGGTTCATACTCCTCTCTTTCTTCGATTGTACAGTTGTATTTATCTAAGTCTTCATAAGAGGCAAACCTTTGAACAATTTGAGTAGCAATATTGGGGTCATAAGGCATCGGGTGTCGAATAGATGCCACTTTGAATCCTTTGTTTCTAAATATTTCAAATAATTTTCTTGAAACCTGAGATTTACCAGAACCCGTTCTTACAGCACATACAGCAATAACCGCTTTTTTAGATTTAAGCATTGTATTTTTTGTTCCCATTAAAACAAAATCAGCACCTGCTGCATTAACAATTGCAGATTTAGCCATTACATAAGAATTAGGTAGGTCACTATATGCAAAAACGACTTTATCAACATTTTTTTCTTTTATTAACCTTGTTAAATCTGTTTCAGGGTAGATAGGGATGCCATCTGGATAAAGTTTCCCAGAAAGTTTGGGAGGATACTTTCGATTATGAATATCAGGTATTTGAGTTGCAGTAAATGCTACAACTTCATAATCTTCATTGTCTCTAAAATATACATTAAAGTTATGGAAGTCTCTACCTGCAGCTCCCATAATTATTACTTTGTTTTTACCTGTCATACACTTAGCCTCTAGTCGCTTCACGGGTAACAACTATCAATTTAAAGATTTTATTGTGCAGTTTTATTACATAAAAATTTTTATTTGTAAATAATTATTTTAATAATTAATACTCAAATTTTAGATCTCGAGATTTGATAAATTCAATACCATCTTGGGTTATCTCTGCGTCATTATCTGAATTAAATTTAAGATATCCTTGTTCTACTAAATTATCCACAATAGATACTAGCTCCGTCTTTGAAATGCCCAAATTATTTACAACGTAATTAGTATCGATATCATCTAAATAAATCATCTTTAACAGTTGAAACTGTGTCTCATCATCATCGATTATCCTTTGTACTTTTTGTAATATATCCATGGGCCTATCAACATCTATAAATGCTTCATTTTCATTATCTGTTTCTACTTTCTCCTCTGGTAGTAAATTAGAACGATTAAGTTTTTTTCTAATGAGATTTAATGGCGATCTCGTAGGATTTCTACGAATTTTTAGTTTTATACGTTTTCTCATTTTCTCCCCAAAACCAAGAACTTAGAACTATTAATTATTTATAAACTTCTCTTTAAAAGTTGTTGATTGTAAAATAAAGATAATTTGAAATAATTTTCTTATAAATCTTCAAATCTTTTAACTACTTCTTCGGCAACCTCTAGTGAAGTATTTCTTCCACCAAGGTCATAGGTTTTTATTCTGCTTTCTTTGATAACTTTTGCTATAGCTTGATCAAGCTTTTCAGCATCCTCTTTTTCGCCAAGCCAATCAAGCATTAGTTTTACAGATTGAATCATTGCTGTTGGATTAACCTTATACTGACCTGCATATTTTGGGGCAGAGCCATGTGTAGGTTCAAACAAAGCGAAATTATCTCCAATATTTCCACTAGCTGCAAAACCAAGACCGCCCACGAGTTGAGCAGCGAGATCTGAGATAATATCACCAAACATATTTGATGCAACTAGTACATCATAATCCTGTGGGTTTTTTACAAGCCACATACACATTGCATCGACATTTGTTTCCCATAGTTCAATCCCAGGATTATCATTAGCAATTTTCCGTGCTTCTCTAATCATCATTCCACTTGTTTCACGTATTACATTTGGTTTTTCAACAACAGTCACACTTTTTCTGTTATGTTTCTTTGCATATTCAAAAGCCTGACGAATAATGCTTTGGCAACCTTTTCGAGTAAAAATTCGAGTAGAAATTGCTAAATCATCAAGTGGGACATTTTTAAATTTCTTCATTTTATTATGGGTCATAAGCGCTTTAAAAACTTCATCTGGAACTGGATGAAATTCAACACCAGCATATAGTCCTTCAGTATTTTCTCGGAAAACAACAAGATCGATATCATCACGGTAGTTCAGTGCATTCCCTTCAAAAGCCTTACAAGGTCGCATATTGGTATGAAGATTTAGAAGCTGTCTAATACCAACAATAGGACTTGAGTAGACAAATCCTTTATCCTGCAGCTCAGGTGCTAGTTCTTTTTGTGCTTCATCTTTAGGTTTTGATGTGATTGCACCAAAAAGACAACAATCAGTTTCTTTTAAAATTTTAATAGTTCTGTCTGGTAAGGGATTACCTTCTTTTTTCCAAAACTCCCAGCCAACATCACCAAGTATATATTCAGCATCAAGACCAATTGTATCAAGAACAATTTTTGCGCAATCCATTACATCGTTTCCGACACCGTCTCCCGGAAGCCAAGCTATCTTATATTTTGCCATGATTTGCTGTAAACAAAAAAGGTGTTTTAAAACTTTTCAAATTCAATTATTCATAAAATATTTTTCAAAGGATTTTTTAGATAATAAACTAATTAGTTTTACTATTATTACCATTACAACTATAGTAAAAAGGACTCTGCCAAATAGAATTCCAAAAAGTGATGCACCAATTGCAAGTGTTAAAAGCGTATCCTCGATAAGGCTATGGGACAGGTCCATAAATGAAAGTGATAAAAAGACATCTTTTTTTGAAATAAGCTTCGATTTCGCTTCTTTTACAATAAGTCCGCCACCATATGCAAGACCTAGCGTCATACCAATAATTGGTAGAATTGCTGCGTTTTTGCTCATTCCAAAAAATTTTAGACCTGGTTTAAGATAATTATTAATCTTATTAAGAGTGCCAGTATTTTTTAAAATTCTCATAAAAATCATTAGGCTGAGAATAATCAAAAAAATCATCAGATAATAACCAACTTGACCTATTGCCCATTGAATTAAAGTTGGATCAGTATAACCTGGTTTCCAAATCAAAACATTTTCATTTTGAAATAAGTTGAAATATGTAAAAATTAGATTTAAAATAACACCAAAAATAAAGGCCCCTAGAATTCTTAATGTAAGAGTGTACCAAAGCCTTACCCCTGCTTTTTGTGCTATTCTAGCTTCAACGGGTAGCGTATGAGCAATGAGCATCATACAAGCCAATATTGTTACTTGAGCAACATTGTACGTATATTGCAAAGATAACGTGAAAAAAACAACAAGTGCTCCATAAATATTTGTTATCATTGCAGTTACAATAACAAGACCAAATTCCCCAGGAAGACCTACTATGCCCATTGTTGGTGCAAGATTTTTACCAATTACTTCAATAGCCCCAATTTCTTCTAAAATTTTTACAATAATGCTTATAGGAATCATTATTTTAAGAAGGAAAAAGTAAGTTGAACCTGTTTCTTTTAATATTCCTTTGATTTCTTCACTAGCTTTCATTTAATGTGGGGGTAATGGATTCTTAGAAATAATCTTTTTCAATAATAATGTTTCAAAAATTATTTATATGACTTTATTTAATGTTGGTGAGGTTGGAATTGGTCACGGAATGGCTGGAGTTTTGTTAGATAACCTTGGTTATGGACGAGTGTTTTTATACTCTGGTTTATTCTATGGATTCGCTTTTTTGATACTATATATGCTCAAAATTAGAAAACCTATTAAAAAGACTTAAGTTGATACCTACGATGAGAGATAATTCTAAGTAATAAGCCTACGATTTATTTTAATATATCATATCTTAATTTTGCATCTTCTATTAGTTCAATTTTTGTTCCATCTTCATTAATGAGATTGAGTGTTGTTCCTTCAACTGGACAGTCTTTTGTATGAATTATATCCTGATGCATATCGCTTTTTACCTTACCACCCAAATGTGAACTCATCCCATATGCGATATGGAGCCCAACTTTCTCGTCTTCAAGAACATTTCCTGTAACAATAGCTTTTGGGTTGCAACCAATGCCTAACTCAGCAATATTCCTGCGTGTATTGTTTTCGTCAAAGAATGCACGCATTTCATCTGCTTTTTTGCCATTGCCCATAATTTCAACAATCTTGTTATTTTTTATTACATATTTGACAAGTTCTCCATCATAAACAACTGGCCAGATTCCCTTAGTTTTACTTTCTCCAAACTCATCGATTTCTTCTGTTGCTGCTTCATAAGGTGCTTTCCATGCTTCTCCACTCGGGAAGTTTATGAATTGCCCTGTCTTAGTGCAATCTCCTGCCTCAAAACATGCGTTCCGATATCTCAAATCAACATAGAGTTTATCACCTGTTGAAAACGTAACCTCTGCACCAATGGCATTATTAAGCATTTTTTCAAGAGCAACAGCATACTTTCGAACCTCTTCATAGTCGGCTTTAAACGCTGTTTCTTCCATTCTTTTTTCGACCAATGGCATACTCGAACCACGAGTTATTGTCCCTTTGGCTCTAGCTATTGGCAATAGTGATGACGATGCAGAGTACTCGGTCATGGCAATGACTAAGTTTGAATTCTGAACCACATCAACAATTTTTAGTGGAATAGGTGAATTATGAACACCAGTGGCTTTATATTCTAACCAATCAACTGAGAATCCTGCATCAGCACCCATCTCCTTAAAAATATCATACCAATCCAGAGCTATTTCTCTGCATTCTTTCCACTTTTCGTTATCCTTTATATTGTCATGTGGTTTATCAACCAAAAATAATATTTTTTCTCCGGGTTTTGGTGCAAATACATCTTTGAACATCTTGATTTTTTCTTCAAGTTTCATTTTTTTCTTCTCCAATAAAAATCGATAGCCATCATTTCTTTATAAGTCTGGTAGTCAGATATTGTTTTGAGATATCAACATATCTTGATGGAAAAAACTATCTCCGAAGTTCACCTAGTGTTGTCACTCTTTCTGCAAATGCGTTATGCTTATGAATTGATTCTTCGCTTTCGCTTCTTACTACAACCATTACTTCATCTGGTAGATTCTGGTATTTTTTCAAAATAGCACTTAGTACGTCTCTTACAACATCTTCAACAAACTTTGGATTTTTATGAGCATTAAAAACAAGTTGTCCTTCTTCTCGACGTTTAAGAATACCATACGTAGGGCTACTAAAAGATTGTTCTGCTATATCAATTAGATCATTTGCATCAACAGATTTATCATCGCCTGGTACTTCAATCATTAGTGTTGTTATGTTTCTTTGATTATGTGTTGGAGGAATATCTTTTTGGTCATATTTTCCGATGGTTTTGATAACTTCACCGGCACAAGGACAAGCTGTCATTCCAATTACTCTTACTCCAATAAGTTTCTTTATATCTCTATTTGCTTTTGCGCGTGCTTCTGCAACAAGTTTGTAAGGCTCTAATCCTTTTTTTCCTGAGGGATATGTTCTTTCAAGGAAATAATCTGCTTCTGCTTTAACTTCTGAAACTGTTGCATAATCATGTTTTTCAAGGAGTAATTTTGCAATTTGTGCACAAAATGATTCCAGATCAGACACAGGTTGTTGAAGATTTACATCAATAATATCTGAAACTAATTCTAGGTTTCTTGACATATGGCTCCCTTTTTGTGAGGCTGGGAGGTCAACAAAAAGATCCATTGTTACTACTAATGGAATAGCTGCTCCTTTATTTGGTCTCTTAATTGTTACAAGCTTTTTAACTCCTGTAACTCCAACACGAGTCAACTTAAAATTGGATTGTGAAGGACTGGATTGTACATCAGGTAAATCTATTGTCTTCATCTATAATTGCCCCCACCCAAAAATAGGTAGGGTTAAATTAAGGTTCGCATTCGACTCAATTTTGCAAAAAGTAAAATAAAACCTTAGTTATTTAGGGGTTACAATTTTGCCGCTGTGGCTTAGAGGTATAGCGATTCCTTGGTAAGGAATAGGTCGGGGGTTCAATTCCCCCCAGCGGCTTGCAAATCGTTAAGAAGATTTATTTTAGTTGTTTACTTTTTAATTCTATGCTTTAAAAAAAATTCTCTTTAATGATTTATGAATTATCATGGACGTTAGATGCTTTACTTGCGGAGTTGTCCTAACAAAGTAAGTTCCTTTGATACTTTATCTACTGCTATTGACACGTCGTCTACTGTTCTTGCGCCTGCGCAGACTATTTTACCAGAACCAAACAATAGCATAGCTACTTTAGGTTCTTTTATCCTATAGACCAACCCTGGGAATTGCTCAGGCTCATATTCCACGTTTTCTAAACCCAGAGCTACAGCTACTTCACTAAGATTAAGTTCCCCTCCTAGATCAGATGTGGCTACAATATTTTGGATCACAATGTCCGGCTTTTTGTATACTTTTACCCCCATTTTTTCTAGCTTTTCTGCTATTATTTTGATAGTAGTCCTTACATCCTCAATAGTTTTTGCACCTGTACAGTTAGCTGCTCCGCTTCTAAATAGGAGCGTAGCTGTTTTTGGATCAGTCAGGCGATATACAAGTCCTGGGAATTGTTCCGGTTCATATTCTGCGTCTTCTAACGTTTGTGCTATAACATCTAGATCTAATTTCTCTGCAAATGTTGTAGATGCTACAATATTTTGTACCTTTATTTCTATCATATAATATCACTTTTCCGTTAAATAGTTCAGTGTTACAGCCTTTAGGTGGCAAAACCAAGAACAAGTATACCTATTAAAATAATTCTCTTTTGTTATACTGGCTAAAATAACCTGTTTTTCAACTTCTTCTGTTTATAAAATGGCATTGTAGTAATATACAAGCTTGAGAGTGGAACGAACAAGGGCGCCTATGCTTTTATGAGATACATAGAAATGAAAATTTTTGAATTTCTAATTCAGAAGCAACTATTTGATAAATAGGTAGATGCCTGACGAATTAAAGAGATAACAAATGATGAGAAACAATCTTATACAATTTAGATAAAATTAAATAGTTGTTATGAACTTAAGCCTAAGGGAGGAAAAAATTATGACAGAAGAAACAACAGAAAAAACAACAGAAAAAACAACAACTAAAGAAAAAAGAAGAACTGATGAAAACATAATATTTGTTGGAAATAAACCACCGATGAGCTACGTGCTTGCAGTGGTAACACAGTTTAACACTACTGGTTCGGATGAGGTTGTAATAAAAGCTAGAGGTAGAGCTATAAGTAGAGCAGTAGACACAGCAGAAATAACAAGAAACAGATTTGTTACCAACGCAAAAATAAAAGACATAAAAATTGGAACCGAGAGCATCACCAATGAGGAAGAAGGCAGAACTTCTAATGTGTCTTCAATTGAAATTATCTTAACAATTAAAAAGTAGAGCAAATAGGTAGAACAGTAAGCTTACAAGACCGCGCTCATGTCTAATTCTAGTTTTTTTATGCATTCTCTGCCCCCTATTCCCAATAGGTGCTTCTGTGACATGTGTTGTAATAATTATAATGAGGAATCTTTAAATACTAGTCCTTAATCTACTTGGTCCATAGTCCTAATTGGACGAAAAGGAAATAGTAAAAATGTATGACGGAAATAGAGAAATGCACAAAGTAACCTGTGCAGATTGTGGTAAAGAAACTGAAGTTCCTTTCAAGCCAGATGGTAGCAGACCAGTCTATTGTAGGGAATGTTTTCAGAAACATAAACCAAAAAGATTTTAGATAAAATTTTCAAAATCATCTAGATTTTAACAATCTTTATTTAAATATCTTTCTTTTTTTTTTATCTAGCCAGTAATAGAAAACTCATAGTTAGACTATGGCTGTAATAAGAAAGAATCATGTTAATATTTATTGTTGAAAACTCTTTTTATATTTTTGTTTCCATTTTCCCTATAATACTAAGAATGTAGGAAAGATGATTGATGTTATTTTTATACGGGTCGGCCTTGATTACTGAAACCATTATTTGGTTCATATGGATTAAATGCAGGGTCACCAAATAGTAATCGTACATAGTAAGTGGGGGGTTCTTTATCGACTCTTTTTTCACCTCTCAACGCTTCACCGATGCTGTAATCGTCTACTATTAGATGATTTTCAAAAGTGGATAAACCTGCTTCCGAGCCTGTTTCCCGGGTGGCCCCAACGAAGGAGTTACATCCAGCATGAAGCATGGCTAATCCTATGTTCATCTGAGGCGGTATTCCATCGATACGTCCCATAAGACATGCAGATGCTAAGAAAATACTTGGTTTAGTATAAACCCAGTTTTTTGCATGTGCTACATCAATTGCCTTAGAATAAAAATCGAGGCCATATAATGAGGGTGTAAACCAAAACCAATCTCCATGACCAAGATATTCTATATAATTTGAACCAGTGTATGTGTTTAGAAGTGTGGTTATTTGTCTGCTATTCCTTAAATTGCCGTAGACTTTTGGTTTGAAACCATATTGTCTGATTTCACGTGCATATGGGATTTGATGGAAGATGCCTCCGGTTTCACCGAATCCTTCACCAAAGATGAAACTAAAGCGGTTATGCCAATCTCTTGGTTTAGTTGATGGGCCGCATATATCTTGATAGAATAAGGTCTGGGCTATCAATTGTGATACATCCTGTACATTCCATCCTATTATCCTGCCAACTGATAGATTCCAGTCTAGGGAATACGGATTGTCAGATGCAAGGCCTTTTTCAGGTAATCCTTGTTGAGACGGACTATAGTAATACATGGGGATCATGTTGGTTCCAGCAAGAATTGCAAGCCATGCAGGGCCGCTGAGATAGTTATTGAGCATGTTATGATCGCCGAGTAATGCTAGTGTATTTTTCAGCTGCCCTATGGTATAGTTTACTTTTTGATTTGTGAAATTATGTAGTTTTTCGTTATACCATGGGCCTGTTCCAGAGCCGTTTGCTGCAGTTGCGTAGTTATCGCTAGTAAGTTCAAAATCAGGATCGGCTATAATAAGACCTCCATGAGCGCTGGTGAGATATGGAGCGATCATGGAAAGCTTTGGAATAAGGGGCATATGTGGTTTTTCCAAAGCTGAGATGTTGATAGAAATCTCAAAGTCAGAGTCTACGATAGAGAGCCCTCGCTGAATGAAATATCCACCTTTTATGCCATTATATATTTTGACAACAAGCGTATAGTTGCCAGATGCGTTGCATGTAAGTGTTTCTAGATATGTTTCTCCAATTTCATAGGCAAGGCTATTTGAATATGCAACAATGTTATCCTGTGGGTCATAGAGGTACATATAGATTATTGGGACAATAGGATTGATTTTGTCTAGTAGTGGTCTGCTTTTTCTACTAATGTTTCCATGGATATGGACTCTATTGATCCCGTTAGGAATACTAATATTGTACTGTTTGATATCTGTTCCCTTAACGTTGATCTTTCTTCCGAGAATGGTCAATTTTATATTTTTAATATGATCAAAGAATGTTGTCTCATTGGAATCAATGATGTATGATGGAATAGCATCTGATGGATTTGCCATTGTGATATAGTTGATCTCTTCGAATTGTTCTTTGATAATGGTTATAATGGCGGTTTGTATCTCTTCTTCTGTTTCTAGAGTTCTAATGGTAATATTAGGAAATGTTAATTGGATATCTCCGATGACATAGACGTTGGTGGTATTCAGCGTAAAGCAGACATTTTGTATTTCCATTTGATTGTCATCATAGATAAGGATGGGGATGTTAAGATAACTTGCTAGAGGACTAGCTATGAGACTCAGTTGATATGCGTCCTCTGTATTATAGGGAATTATTAGTACAGTTGAGGCTTGTGTGAATACATGTACAGCAGCATTAATAGCAACACAAGGTGGACTACCAAGTATTTCTGTTGTTTCATGTTCGGTATGTAGTTGTTCACCAAGTATCAGCAGTTTTTTATTTTTTGTTTCCAGAAATTGATCAAGGAATCTTTCCTGATAATCAGTGAGTTTTCCATCATTTTGAACAAGAAATGGTAGCAGTCCTGTTGAATTATTGTCTGTGTCATACCAACAGGCTAGATTTGCACCAATAATTCCAAAAAAGGGATTACTATCTGGAATTATAATAGCGTCTTCAATTGGTTTGCGGATTGAACCTGAATGAGATAACTCCTTTAGACTTGGAGTATCTTCTTCTATATCTATATATACTCCCTCAGAGTGAATTGTGCATGAAATCGTTAAGAATATAATTAGATATACTATGAATGTTTTACACATCAGATATAATCATAAAGACTACTATATTAAAAACCTTTTCAATAACTTAGGATTATTATAGAAATTCTAATATATCATTTGTATAATATGTAATTATTCTCCGACAGGACTAGCATCCTTTTCTTAGTTTGAGAGCAGTTAACCTAACGAAGAGCAGAATATTTATATATGATTCATTGATTTTTATATGTGGGGGAGTAAGAAATAATGAACGGAAAAATAATAATAGATTTTGAATCTGGTAAAAATGGAGAATGTAGTTGGAACATAACCCGAGAAGGCCCAGACAAGTTAGATAATGAGAATCTAAAATCCCTATTGGAGGCTGTTTTAGGGGAACTAATATCTAGTGAGTTTAAATTTCATTAACTAAATTCTTGGAAAATTGATTATATCGCTTTATTTATCTTTCATTCATTGATCGCAATATTTCTTTTCCAAAATCAGTAAGTTTGTAGATTTTTACGTTTTTACTACTCTGTAATTGCTCAACGATATTAAGAGTTAAAAGAGATTCGTCATCTCTATATCTCGTATTCATACCACGTAAAGCACCAATAACATTAGTAGGAGTTGTCTTAACATTATAAGCGATATCTGAAGTATAACTTCCACTTGGGCTAATCTCAAAAAGGTATTCTGCAATCTTTTTCCTGACGTTACTTCTCCTCAAAGACCTCACGATAAGAGGTCTGAGTACATCTGGAGAAATTACGGTTTCGTCTCCGTCTTGCATCCCATCTCCTACTCATTAGTCTATATAACAAACCGTTTTAATAAATTACCGCTAATCTAGTTATTCATCTGCATATTCACATGCATATTTACCTACATTAAAAACATAAATTAAATCGTTCAAAATTTTGCTATAATTATATGAATATATTTGTGATTTTGTAAAAATTTTTAGATTAAATTATCTGTACCAAAATAAAAATTATTGATAAAATAAAACAAAGGAAAACAGAAAAAGAAATCTAAAATAACAGGAGGTGAAACAAAGATTTAGATTTCTTTTCCAGTCCAAAATCTGTCAAACATTTTTATCCATGAGTTAATTGCTTAGGAACATTTATCAAATGAAATTGATGACCATTTTTTGGAGTTGCATTATTGAAAAATTCATTATAAGGTAAAACAACCTCTCTCCATTTTGCTACACGTTCATCTACTACGTCATAACAATGACTGCAGAGAAAATAATTTTTCCCCATTGTTGGATGTCGGTAACCTTTTAAGTATCCAAGCTTCCTTCCACATTCCACACAATCCATCATTTCCTATCACCAAATGTTATATCAGATTATATACACATAAAACCCTATTTCTAAATTTTTTGGCATAATTCTAAAATATACCTAACTTATTTACTTTTGTCAAATCGGTGGAGGAATATGGACCAATTAGACCTTAAAGATAGGAAAATACTCTATCAACTAAATCTTAATTGCCGTCAATCTAATACCTAGATAGGTAAAAAGGTTGGACTGTCAAAACAAGTTGTAGATTATCATATTAAAAGGATGGAAGACGAATCTATTATCACTGGTTATCAGACCGTTATTAATTCTTTTCAATTAGGTTATGATGTTTATAGATATTATATAACATTTCAAAATGCAACTCAGAAAATCAAAGACGAAATTATTGACTTTTTAATTCAATATAAAAACATGTGGACTGTTTATTCAACATCTGGGTTATTTGATTTAAGTATACTTATTTGGGTTAAAGACATTAGAAAATTTCAATTATTCTGGGAGGAATTGAACGATACATATGGAGATTATATATCTGAAAAAATCTATTCTGCGCTTCTATATTTTAATACTTATAATCATACGTATTTAATTCAAGATAGCTATTCCAAATCAGAAAGAAGTAAGTATATTCAAGTTAGACATGGGCCCCTTGTTGAAATTGATAAATTAGATTATGATTTATTAAATATTATTGTTTCAAATGCTCGAAAGCCCATAATCGAAATAGCAAAAAAACTCAACTGTTCCTCTCAGACTGTAAATTATCGGATAAAAAACCTAATGGAAAAAGGAGTAATTAAATTGTTTAAAGCTGGAATTAATTATTCAAAACTTAATCTTAAACAAATAGGCCTTGGAATTTGGCTTAGAAAACTATCCAAAAGAAGGGAAATATGGAAATTTTTTGGAAATAATCCACATGTAACATATATTCTAACATGTGCAGGTTATGCAGATTTACAAATAGAAATAATTATTGAAAGCCAAAATGGATTGGAAGATCTTATGAATGAGGTCTCAGAAAAATTTCCGGCGTCTATTAGAAATTATAATTTTTTTACAATCAAGAATCAATATCTATTTAGATGTTTGCCTGATATGAAAGTTAAGTTAAAGTAATTTCATTTCAACAAAAATTACTAAAAAAAGATGGTATGATAATTCTTGATTAGCTCGTGTTGCATATCGATATTTGAGATGATGCAACATGAAAAATACGAAGTATTTTATTGGACTGGATGTCCATAAGGAAAAAACCACATATGTAGTAAGAGACAAGCTAGGAAATATTCTATTAGAAGGAGAAGTAGCTACACTATATAATGAACTCTATGAACGACTAAAGCCCTTTCTAAAATCGTCGATGATTGGACTTGAAGCCTGTACCAGCTACTATACTTTGTATCAGAATTTTTTGAAAAACAATTACAGCATTAAAGTAGCCAACACGATACAGCTACGGCAACTTATCGCAAAAAACGACAAACTTGATGCCAAAAGGTTAGCTGAAATGCTCCGCCTGAGAACATTCCCATGCTCCTACATCCCAGATGAAAAGATACAGCGAATGCGAAGCCTTGTACAAGTAAGGCATTCAATGATGGAGGAAAAGGTACGATGCAACACCCGGATACAAGCATTCCTGGATAGAAACAGTGTAGTGATGCCCCCGCATAAAGCGTTTAGTAAGAAATGGAGACATGCCCTGATGCAGTACATGGGATCTGGAGAAGTAAGCATGGAACTTAGACATGAATACGATCATTTTGTATTTCTTGAAAAAAAGATGGAACAGTTAGATCAAGAATTACAAGGCTATGCTCGTAAAAATTGGACAAAAGAATACCATAACCTTCAAAGTATCACAGGAATTGGACCAGTAATTGCATGTTATGCAATTGCTCATATTCTCCCTATTGAACGGTTTTCTTCAAACCGTAAGCTACGAAGATATGCAGGAGTTGTACCAACATGTAAACAATCTGGTAATAAGGTTTCACGTGGTAGGATACCGAAAACCAGTAGCCGGAAACTACTACGTTGGTCTTTGATTCAAGCTGCAAATACTATAGGAAAAACTGATACAA
>JAHWGK010000050.1 GCA_020054495.1 Thermoplasmata archaeon
CCCATCCAAAGGATGGAATGATCTTGTTCCCTATTTACATGTCTGTGAGTCAAAAAGTGCAAAAGCCTTGTTATAAATGGTTTTGCAATGCCATATCCTGTAAACCGTTCAACTAGTTCGGCGGATGCACTTGCACGTGATAAAATCGAGCTAACTCCTTTTCCAAATGTGTTTAATAGAACGATTGGGTTGTTCTCTTTTGGGTACAATGTTGTAACTCCTGTCTGAAATGGATGATATTTTCTGAGGATGTTGTAATTATTTGGTTGATAAATCACTTTTAAATTTATTTTTTCAAAAGCAGATTCGATAGCATTGATAGTTATATCTGGAGATTTCACCTTATATCCCTTATATTCTTTTATACTATCTTTTAATACATAATGACTCAATAACTGGTTTTTTAAAGCTGTTTTATCCCATATAGTCATCTTATGTACTCCTATTTATTGCTTTTTTATTCCATCCTTTTCTTAAGTCGTATTATTAGTTGTCATTTAATTCTTAGCCTTTAAAATCAAATAGTTTCTGCATTAATTTTATCATATTTTCATAAAAAAGAAATCATCTTCTGTTCGTTATACTCTTCTTCAGTTAATTCTCTATATCCTGCTTTTTCTAATTTTCTATCTAAATCAAAAAGACCCTTAGGTATATATTTCTCATGATCTTCCTCATCAGACCCAAAATATTCATATTTTTCAACTCTATAGCATGTTGGATATTCGTCCAATACATATACTATTTCATTCTCATCTGAAGAAATATAATGTTTACCTTATTCTAAAATTACTTCACACATTTTTCCTCCCAATTTTTCAAATCATTTATCTATTATTCACGTTAAAACAGGATATTTATATTATGTTTTACCTGATTTTTGTCATCTGGAGAAAACTATGACGAATCTGCCGGGATTAAGATTTTCTTTAAGATAGAGATTGTAGAAAAAGTATGTTTTTTCATTGTTAACTGTTTTTCTTTGGATTGAACCAATTTATTTTGTAAAAAATTTTAACCTGCAGGTCATCAATTTTGATTACCTACGCACAGAAAAATTTATTAATGATGGGAACATATATATACTATCATGGAAGCCCTACAGATAGTTAAAAAACTTCAAGAATATCCTACATTTAATATTGACACTTTTGCAAATATTATTAATAATGATAAAATTTATGCTAAAATGCATCTTAACAGATTAAAAAATAGAGATATTGTAAAACGAATCCAGAGAAATGTTTATACTGTACAAGAAGACCCTTTAATAATCGCTTCAAGAATAATATGGCCAAGTTATATTTCCCTATGGACTGCATTTCGTTATCATAATTTAACTGAGCAAATACCAAATAAGATATCTGTTATAACCACTCGTTCAAAAAGTCGTGACAATATACAAATAATGAATACAACAATTATTTTTGAAAAAATTCGACCATCATGGTTTTTTGGTTTTTCAAAAATCAAAATACAGGATTTTGAAGTTTTTATGGCAGAACCCGAAAAAGCTCTAATAGATGCTGTCTTACTTAAGAAAATTTCAACGACTGAAATATATTCACTCTTACAGAATAACATTAAGAGTATCTCTGTGAAAAAAATTGTGGATTACGTCCTTAGAATAAAAAATAAGGCTCTGATAAAAAGATTTGGTTGGATGCTTGAATCTCTTGAATGTAACTATGCAAAAAAGCTAAAAAAACAGGCTTATAAGACTATGATACCACTTGACATCACTCGCCCTATAGCTGGGCTAAAGGACAAAAAATGGGGAATTATTGTTAATATTGGGGGAATATGATGATATCAAGATCAGAACTAACAAGAATTGCTGAAATGAAGCATCTCACTATTAGGAATGCTGAGAAGGATTATCTCCTCGAGTTTTTGTTATATAGCTTATCTGATGATAGACGTTCACTTGTATTTAAAGGCGGAACAGCGTTATATAAATTTTATAATCTTAACCGTTTTAGTGAAGATCTTGATTTTGATGCTATTGGAAAGCGATTTGATGCTGATAAAATAACAAAAAAAATAATCAGAAATTTGGAACTTTTAGGAATGCAAAGAGCGCTTCCTGAAAAAATAGAATATAGCAATGAGACTAACATACGATTTGCAATAAGAGGGCCACTGTATGATGGAAGCAAGAACAACATGTCAAGAGTTACAATAAACATTAGCAAAAGAGAACGACCTATATCTCCTATTATGAAACTCCTTATTTCAACTTTTCCAGAAATACCATCATTTGAACTATCTGTACTAGATATTGAAGAAATAGCAGCGGAAAAAATTAGATGTATTATAACAAGAGAAAAACCAAGAGACATATATGATCTTTGGTTCTTATCAAAAAAAGGCATCACATTGGATGTTTCATTAATTAATAAAAAACTCAAAATCTATAAATTAACATTTAACCAGAAAAAATTTATAGAAAAAGTAAATGAAAAACAAAAAATGTGGAAGCGCGATCTACAAGATTTAATTATAGGGAACCTTCCTGAATTTGATGATGTGGTAACTGAATTAGTTGATTGGAGTAAAACCTGGTAAAAATAAGTTTCACTTTAAATTTTAACCTAATAAAAATCAATGGATCTGCCGGGAGTTAAACAACTCAACAGGAGAGATGTTCGGCAACATATATTTAGCTTTACGTCTGTTGAGTTTTAAGGCAAGAAAATCCATCTCACTAAACCATTTCCTCTCTCTTTTTTGAAAATACCAAAGACATATTGAAGTATGAAAAGTAATATTTTTTATAATAAGATCAAATAAGGGCAAACACTTATGAATGGAATTGTGTATCATGATGACTACAATAAATATGACCTTGGCATGGATCATCCACTTGTAGGAGATAAACCACGTAAAACAATAGAATTCTTAGAGAAACATAGCATAATGGATGATGTAAAATTATTTACGCCAGAAAAAGCAACTGATAAAGATCTTTTAAGAGTACATGATTCAAAATTTGTAAAACATATAAAAGACCTAAGCCAAACGGGAGGAATGCTTGCTTTTGATACACCGGCACCTGCTGGCATCTATGAATATGCAAGTCTTGCTACAGGAGGAACAATACTCGCAGGTGAAAAATTGTTCCAGAAATTTCAATGTATGGTTAACCCTCTCGCTGGTTTTCATCATGCTGGCAAAAGTTTTTCATCTGGTTTTTGTTTTTTCAACGATATAGCAATAGCAATAGAACATCTACGGGAAAAACATAAACTAGAGCGTTTTTTAATTGTGGATTTAGATGTTCATCACGCCAATGGAACACAAGAAATCTATTATGGCGATCCAACGGTTCTGAACATCTCATTTCATCAAGATGGTAGAACACTCTATCCCGGGACCGGCGGCATTGAAAAAATAGGAAAGGATGAAGGGAAAGGCTACACCGTGAACCTTCCATTGCCACCAGGAACAGGCAGTAGTAGTTATCTAGATGCGTTTAACAGCATTATACCACTACTCACAAAACAATTCAACCCTGAAATCATCATCTACCAATGTGGAGTAGACACGCATCATTCTGATCCGCTGGCTGATCTATATCTAATACATCAAACCTATTATCATCTAGCCAAAAAAATGGTAGAGCTGTCAAACAATACATGTAAAAAGTTACTTGTTCTTTTTGGCGGCGGTTATAACAGTTCAGCAAGTATCAAATCATACTACAATATTATGTGTGGTCTTCTTGGAAGAAAAGACATAGTAATAGAAAAAAACATACAGGATATGAAATCTGAGGATGTAGAACAACTTGTTGTTAAGCTTAAGAAATTGCTTGCACCATTTTGGGAGTTATAGATTTATATTCAAGGATAAACTTTTTACCACCATGTATATATGGTCTCTCAGTTAACCTAACATGTTGGGGGACAACTTTATGGGTGTTGAGAATCTGAATAAAATTTTTAAATCAAAGAGTATCGCAGTTATTGGAGCAAGCAATAGTGTAGGATCTCCAGGATATAGAATTTTTAGAAATCTTATTGGCTCTGGATACGAAGGTGTGGTGTACCCAGTTAATCCAAATAAAGAAAGCATCCAAGGAGTACAAGCATATCCTTCAATTAATGATTTACCAAAAATCGTAGATCTTGCTATTGTTGCAACTCCTTCAAAAGTAGTTGTTGATGTTGTTGAACGGTGCGGAAAAAGAGGCATCAAAGGAATCTTGATTATCTCAGCAGGATTTAAAGAGATTGGCAAAGAAGGGGAAACTTTAGAGAAAAAACTGTTGGATATTAAGAAAAAATATGGTTTGAGAATCGTAGGCCCAAACTGTGTAGGTTTTATTCTACCCTATTTGAACCTCAATGCTACTTTTGCTGGTTCAATGCCTGAAAAAGGTAACATTGCGTTGTTTTCGCAAAGCGGAGCAATATGTGGTGCTATATTGGACTGGGCAGCTGCTGCTAAGGTAGGTTTTAGCTCTTTTGTATCTGTTGGATCGATGCTAGATGTTGACTTTGGCGATTTGATTGACTATTTTGGTATGGACATGTATACACGAAGTATCGTTCTTTATGTAGAGTCAATAACAGATGCTAAGAAATTTATGAGTGCTGCTCGAAGTTTCGCCCGTTCAAAGCCAATTATCGTGATTAAATCTGGTAGATTCAAAGAAGGGGCAAAGGCTGCATCATCTCATACTGGAGCGATGGCTGGTGAAGATTATATCTATGATGCAGCTTTCAAGAGAGCAGGAGTTCTAAGAGTAAAAGAGATCGCTGACTTGTTCAATTGTTCGTCAATTCTTGCAAAACAACCACGTCCAACAGGACCAAATATTGCAATTATTACTAATGCTGGGGGACCCGGTGTTCTTGCAACTGATGCAATAATTGAAAAAGGAGGTAAACTAGCCAGACTATCTTCTGAGACTATGGAGAAAATTAATAGTTTCCTACCACCACATTGGAGTAAAGCAAACCCTATTGACATAATTGGAGATGGGGATGAAGATCGTTATCAAAAGACAATAGAAGTATGTCTTGAAGATAGAAACATAGATGGCTTATTGATTATATGTGTTCCTCAAGTCATGGCAAGTCCTAAAAAACTTGCTGATAGAATTATTGATCTGTCTAAAAAATCAGTTAAACCAATTTTAGTTTCTTTCCCAGGTGAAGAAAGTGTTTATTACGCCAAGCAGCTTCTCAATAGAAACAATGTTCCAGCATATTCAACACCTGAAGAAGCAGTGGAAGCCTATGCATATTTGTACAAATATGCGAGAAACTTAGAACTGCTTTATGAAACACCTGAGGAAAGAAATATTAAACCATCACAAGAAGACCAAACTAAGCTAAAAGCAATAATAACTAATGCATTGAAGGAAGATCGAACCATATTAAGCGAAATAGAATCAAAAGAATTCATCGATTTTTATGGTATAAAATCAACTAGGCCCATTGTTGCAAAAGACGAAGATGAAGCTGTACATACTGCTAAAAAAATTGGCTATCCTGTTGTAATAAAGATTCATTCTCCAGATATAACACATAAAAGCGACTCTGGCGGTGTTGCTCTTAACTTGCAATGTGAAGAACCATTGAGGGATGCATTTAAGACCATGATGAAAACAGTAAAGGAAAAAATACCAGATGCAAGAATAGAAGGGGTGGCAGTTCAGAAAATGGTTAAAAATGAAGGGTCAGAATTCATCCTTGGTTCTAAAAAAGATCCTGTTTTTGGATCTATAATTCTATTTGGTATGGGTGGAATATTAACTGAGCTCTTCAAAGATAGAGCAATAGGTTTCCCGCCATTAAACCAAGTGCTTGCACAGAGAATAATTGAACAAACAAAAGCATATGAACTTATGAAAGGATTCAGGAATATACCACCAGTTAACATGACAAAAGTTGAAGAAATCATGATCAATTTTTCACAGCTTATAGAAGATTATCCTGAGATAAAAGAAATTGACATTAATCCATTAATTGCATCCGGTGATGATATTGTTGCTGTTGATGCAAGAATGGTTATTGATAAAAATCCAAAAGGTAAACCTCATCTCATTATTAGCAAATACCCAAATAAATATATGAAAAATGTAAAACTTAAAGATGGTTCCAAAGTACTTTTAAGACCAATCAAACCAGAAGATGAACCGTTATGGCTTGATATGTTTAAAAGTTTCTCTGAGGAATCAGTGAGATATCGTTTTTTCAGAATCATAAAAGATACCCCACATGAGATGCGTACAAGATACTGTAACATTGATTATGATAGAGAAATTGGAATTGTTGCAGAAGTAAATGAGAAAGGGAAGAGACGGTTTTTAGGTGTTACGAGAATCATAGAAAGCCCAGGGGGAGACGATGAAGCAGAGTTTGCACTTATTGTAAGTGATAAATGGCATAGATTAGGTCTTGGTTCAGAATTTGTTGATTATACTATAGAAATTGCAAAAGATAAAGGACTGAAGAAACTCTATGGCGTTGTGTTAAAGGATAATACACCCATGATATCATTATGTAAGGAGAAAAATTTCAAGATAACCGAGGGAGATCCCGGCGAATATAAAATTGAATATAATCTCCTAATTTAAGATAATTTGGTCCATAAGAAAGAAAAATCAACAGAATAAGGATTTCATCTCTGTTGCATCATTTCTCTTCTAAGAGTGGAAACGAATCTGCCGGCTTTAGATTTACTTAAAGATAAGAATTGTATAAAAAGTATGTTTTTTAATTATTGACGTTTTCCTTTTAATTTGATTAAGATATTTTATAAAATTTTTTACTAATGTAAACTAAAAGGAAAATTATATAAATAAGTTTTTCCATATAGTTTACATATGATTGTTAGACAGGAAATACAAATGTTCAAATTACTTCCTTCGACAGTATCAGATTTAGCAAATAGAATGAAGATATATCCTGGATCAGCAACAAAAATTACTGAAAAACTTATAAATAATGGTCTTGCTAAAAAGTTAAGAAAAGGAAAACATGTTATAGTAATTAAGGAACAAACAATACATGCTCAAAAACTTGAAGAGGCTTTTAAAGTATTTCCTAGATTGAAATTAGAAGAAATTCTTACTTATTCAAATCTTAAAATCATAGCAAGTTTAAAGTATCCTTTAAATAAAAAAGAAATAAGTCATATGATAAATGTCTCGCGACAATGGACATATACGACAATAAAAGATCTAAGTCGTTATGGCATCATCCTAAAAAATCAAATTGGATATTACATAAATCCTACACACCATGTTTTATTTGAGTTTGCAAAAGAGTATTATAACTATAAAAATCATCAAAAACTTAAATCAATCTCAGAAGATGCCCAAATAATATGGCAACATGGAGATGAATTTTTATTTAAAACAAAAAAAGTATTAACAAAATATCCTGAAACAGCGGTCACAGCTTTTTCAAAATATAATCTACCATTACTTGGCGATATAAAATATTATTATAATACCAAGAGAAAACTACAAACAAATGATATCATTTTACATACAATTTTAATTAACTCTCAAAGCAAAACATACAATGCTTATGCATGTCTTTTATATGAAAAAACAAAACCAACAAATATCATTAAAAAAGCAAGAGTCTATAATCTTGTAGACCACATTAAAACATTAATTTCATTTATTAAGGAACACGAGTGTGAAAAAAGATTCCTACCAAACTGGGATGAATATGAATCATTAGCAAAACAATATGGAATAAGATAATATGAAAATGTTTGACAGTAAATACATTGAAAATGAATTAAAACAGATTAACAAACATCTAAACAAGCAAATAAACATCTTTATTTTTG
This sequence comes from Thermoplasmata archaeon, assembly GCA_020054495.1. Classification (GTDB taxonomy): domain Archaea; phylum Thermoplasmatota; class E2; order DHVEG-1; family DHVEG-1; genus JAGMDE01. The sequence goes on from JAHWGK010000050.1 coordinate 7,819, forward strand.
GTGGGGGTGCAATGAGTTTTTATGATTTAAAAACAGCTACAAAAGATATCGATGTTTTGTTACCTTCAGAGACAGAAGCATCTGCATTAATTGAAACATTATTTAAAAATGGATATAGCAAAATTGAACGAAAGATCCTGTGTATATAAAAATGAAAACCAGAAAAATAATTGAAAACACAGATGGTTTCAGATGGGATATTTTTGAAAACAAAATATGTGGAGGACTAACATTTTCAGAGGATATGAAAAAACGATCAAAACCATTTAAAAAATTTAACAACATTAAAACTTTTTTAATATCTCCTGAGGATATTTTTATACTCAAATCAGTGACTTCAAGACTAAGAGATAGGGAGGACATGTTTACCCTTTTTTCCCATGGCCTTAATGTGGATATAATCAAAAAAGAAATTCAAAAACAATCAAAACTAGATGAAGATAAAGCATGGTTATCTTATTTTTTTGTTGGATTAGATGAATTAGTAAGCGAATACAATATAATATTTCCAGATTATGATGAATTTTTAAGATTAGCAGAAGACGAAATGTTAGAAAAATTTGTTATTGAATTTATTCAACAAAAACCACTTTCATTAAACGAGCTTGTATCAAAATTAAAATGTGGTAAGGAAGAGATCAAAAGAGTCCTTGAGAAATTTATAGAAAAAGACAAAATTTTAAAATCTAATGGGAAATTTTATTTAAATAAACAAAAATCAAAATGAATAAAATTTTTACCTCCGTTGAATTAAATATCTCCCATAGATAAAAGCGGATCTGCCGGGAGTTAAACAGGCCAACAGAAGAGATATTCAGGAACATATCTTGAATTTCAAGTCTTTTGATTTTTTGTTTAAAAGGCATTACAATTATCCTTTTTTTAAATATTACATAATTAGCAACAATACTTAATCTTTTTTCCAAAATATAACCGAAACTATTATATTTGTGAAAAAACATTAAGTTATATTATGTTTAAATCAATGTCAGGATTAGAACAACAACTATATTTCCATCTTGGTGAAAGAGATCAACGAGTTTTTACAATTCAAGATATTAAAAAAATTCTAAATATCTCTCAAGCACATGCAGGAAACATAGCATCAGATATGGTCAAAAAAAATGCTACAGAACGAGTAAAACCCGGATTATTTGTACGCATACCTGAATCCGTAATACTCGATAAACAACAATATACCGAAGATGCAATATTGATTGCGGCAAAATCAACTAAAAAAGCATTTCTATCCCATTATACTGCGCTTACAATTCATGGACTTGCAGAACGATATGCGACACAGATATATGTTACAACAACAAAACATCAACGGAATATTAAATACCATGAAATTAAAATAAATTACATAAAAACAATTCCAAAAAAATTCTTTGGATATAGAACTATAAACTATTCAAACGAAAACATACAAGTATCCGACTTAGAACGAACTATTATAGATGTTATTGACAAATCAAAATATGCTGGAGGATGGAATGAAACAATAAATTGCCTTAAAAATCTTGATGAAATTAACTATAAACAATTACTAACATATCTAAAAAAATCCAACAATAAAACAATAGCACGAAAAACAGGATACATAATAGACAATCTCAACAATCTAAATCCATCACAGAAGATACTCAAAGAAATACAAGAATTATCCGGCTCAAACGATCTTTATTTTGACGCTACCGAAAAAGGAATATATGACCAAAAATGGAATCTAATAATACCAGAAGATACAAAGGAGACAATACATGCTTATTAGAAAAGAATTTGAACAAATACAAAAAACAACGGGATTCAACCTAGAGCTACTCGAAAAAGCCTACCATCTCACAAGGGTATTAAACGAAATGCAAAAACATCCGATATTACGAGAAAATCTAATACTCAAAGGTGGGACAGCATTAAACTTCATATATCTAAATATTCCACGACTCTCGATAGATCTAGATTTTGACTACACTGGAAAAATAACAAAAGAAGAAATGGTCAAACAAAGATTACAAATAGAAAAAGAAATTAAAGAAATCTTCTCAAAACTAGACTACAACATAAGAGATAGAGGGTCATCATACATAATATCAAGACAAAGTCTACAATACCAAACCATTAGAAATACAAGGGACCACATCAAAATAGAAGTAAATTACCTATATAGGATGCCATTGGGAAAAATGGAAAAAAAGGAATTTTCATCAATGTTTCCAGACATACCTCCTTTTTCAGTAGCATCTTATTCAATTGAAGAATTAACATCTCAAAAATCAACAGCCTGTTTAGATCGATCTGAAATAAGAGACATCTATGATCTACATATGTTGTCAAAACAAAAAATGTCAATAGAAAAAATTCAAACATTTGCAACTATCTACTTCTGCATGTCTGCAAACAACAGTAAACCAGATATATCAAAAATAAAAGATTTTGATATTAAAAAAATACAGCAAGAACTTCACCAATTCATGAGAAACAGTGAAAAACTAGACCCTAACATAATAAAAGAAGATGCATGTATGTTTCTAGAAGAAATATTTGCATTAAACAAGCCTCAACAAAAATTTATTGACATTTTTTTTAACGAGAAGAAAATACTCGCTGAATTAATAGAAATCAATGAAACAAAATTAACCAGACACCCTGCTCTTTTACATAAAATACAAAAGATAAAATAATTGACACGAAAGAAATCAACAGAATCCGATTTTAGACCCTGTTGAACTAAATCTCTCTGAGAGAAGACAACGGATCTGCCGGGATTCGAACCCGGGTCAGAGGCTCCGGAAGCCTCTGTGATATCCAAGCTACACTACAGACCCTATATTTTGTGCTATCAAAGAGGTTAACTTATATTTTTCTTATACTCAGCTTCAATTAAGAAATGAAAAAATAAAATTATAAAGGGGTAAGTTATTCATAATAACATGGACTTGGAGGGGATGATAGAAAAAGTACCATCAACTGAAAAAATTTTAGGGGTTGTCTGGATTGTCAGTTGGATCCTAGCTATCTGGGCCTACCATCTTCAATTCTTTATAACCGGCCTGTTTTGCTTATTTCTAGTTTTTATACTTCTCGGTCGTTTTGATAAAAAAGAAGAAAAAAAACCGAAACCTCTAGCTCTTTTTTCAATGGATAAAAATACTAGGACATTAACTGTTCAAAAAATATATGAAGATAATTTAAACTGGGAAGAACATGAAATATGCTCAGGTATTGCAACACTTCCATCAGGTCAAATAAAAGAAGGAGATACTGTTACAAATTGTAAGGGCAATGTTGCTCTTAGACATATTCCAACAAATACTCTTTTAGGTGGATTTGATTTCAAGGAGCAATAAACACAACTAATTGTTTTTGTTTTAACAAATTAATCTACTTTTTAATTATTTTTAACCAATTCCATCGTATCATAACTTTTGCGTTTATTTTTGTCATTATTGTTACATAGACTATAATAACCACAGATGAAATCTGCGTAAAATTCAGGAGAAACAGAAAATATGAAAAGAAAAATAATATTAGCTGTTTTTGCAGCAATGCTGGTAGTTAGCAGTACTTTTGTTAGTGGGGTAAACATTAGTAAAAAAGTAGATCAAAGTTCTTCTGTAAGAATATCTTTGACAAAAGAAGACTTCGCAAGGTTGAATGAATATGTAAATAGAATAGAAGACGAGGAAGTAAAAAAGAAAGCAGAAGATATCCTTGGTCAGATAATTACTGATGAAGGGGCACTAGATGTTGAAGCTGTGGAAAAATTAGCACAAGAATATTATGAATCGGTTTCAGAAAAAATAGGTAAAGGGTATAACGATTCGTCAACATCCGTTTATCAAACATATGATTCCAAAGATGGTAATGAGTCTAATGTACCATTAGGTTATTCTTCAGGTACAAGCACGGTATTTGAGCCGCCATATAGTGGTTGTTTTTCATGGGGCGATGGAACATTTGGGATTGATGAATATTCACATGGTTGCAATAGGTATTCAGGCGCCATCGGAGCATATGCTAATGCCTGGATAGGTGGTGCTACAGCTGAAGGAATGCAACAACTGAATTTCTATGTTGGTAGAACAAAAACTGTAAGTATTGACGCAAAAATAATTCGGACTGGTGGTAAAGCTACATTTGGTTTTGGCGCATTTGCTGGAACTGAAAAAACATGGTCATGGGATGACTTTCAAAAAAACTATCACAGAGCAGATGTAGATCCATGGTGGACTTGGGATTTAATTGTACTTAAAATCATAAATATTGTAACACTTTTGGTTGGTTTTGCTCCGGGAAATATTGCTGAGGCGATTTCACTTCTTGATACAATAATTGATTTTGAGGCATTTTTAATACAGATGGAGGAAATGCTTGATGACGGTGATGCCGAGATACTTCACATAACATTTAGTTTCTCTGCAAGTCCTGGCTATCATAAAATATGGGCGGGTTTACGTGCAACAGCATCAGCGTGCATTACTGGAACTGGTTCTGCAGTAACCCTTGGACAGATATCGAAAATAACAATAGATGGTATTGCATCTCCAGAATCACCTTCAATTGAGGGGCCATCCGATGGCAAGGTTAATGACTCTCTTATGTTTTGTGGCGAAAGTCAGGATCCTAATAATGACAAAATCAGATATTATTTCGACTGGGGAGATGGCTCTAATTCAGGATGGACGGATTATAAAACAAGTGGAATAAGAGTATACAGCTTCCATACATATTCAAACAAGGGCACCTACACAATGAGATTAATTGTGGAGGATATAGATAAAATGCAATCTGAGGCTATTAAAACCGTTACAATTAAAGGAGGTAATAGTGTATCAATAAATCCAGTGATTCTGAGATTTCTTAACAATTTTCTGTTTTTAAGAACTCTATAAAACTTTTTGATAAAACGATATATTTCTTTTTTTATTTTTTCAAAATCCGCTTTTTGGTAGAAATATTTAAATACTTAAAACTACCATAAATGTAGGGGGAAAAAGAGGGAGGAAATGAAATGAAAGGAGAGAAATGTTTTAGGAAAGTATTAATTATTGGGGCAATTTGCCTTCTGACGCTGCCTTCTCTACAGGGTGCCTTGGGTGACACTCCAAGTTATGAACAAACAGATACTAATGAAAGTTGTGAAATTGATTCTGAAGGCACAATATATTATAAAGATTGTGTCGTATGGATTTTTGGGAGATGCAATAGAGTATGGGGTGCACTTACATGGATATTTGGCTTTTACTGTCCTTTACTAAAAAAGTCATTTTCGATTCAGGCTACTGGCGGAACTAATGAATCTCTTAACGTAATAATTCGTGGTGGTGGTGTTGGTACCTATTATGATTACAACAATATGCTCATACATTTTCAAGGTGCCAATGGTTTTATGTACTGGAGTGGAAAATCATTAATATTTAGTGGTAACCAAATATTTATGAGATGCAAGGCTGACCACGTTTGGGTAACTACATAGTAATAAAAGACATTGCAAAAAAAATAAAAAAATCATATCTTAGTTTTATTTTACAGTAGGATAATTTGCGTCTCTCCAGGCGTCTATTCCGCCTTCAAGATAATATACAGCACCATAGGTATGACCTATTAGCGATTCGCAGAATTCTATACTTAATGATCCAGTATTATCGTATATTAACAGATCTTTGGTTACATTATAAAAACTACGAGGGTTAATGTTCCATATTGCATTGGTGATATGACCTGCGTTGTAGTTACATTCGCACTCTCGAACATCGACTATGGCGATAGGATTCTCGGTAGAGCTCATGAGTTCTGAACATTGACTTGGAGAAATGCCAGAGTAAGTCGTTGTATAAACTGATCCGGTTGATCCTTGTTCTGTCGTTCCAGATGGAAATGTTAACCATACAATAGCGCTAATACTAATTAAAACTAGAACGATTATCAATATTACTTGAAACTTTTTTTCCTTACCGGTAGTTTGCTGTTCTTCCATGTTTTTACTATATACCAATATACGCTTATCCTAATTATTGTTTACGGCTAATTATTACCTTCCAAGTAGATTTGTATCACTCCCTGTAGTTATTCCCGTAATCACCGAGAATAATTTCAATTTTCTTCTATGGTTCAAAGAATTAAACAGAATAATTGATCAATATTAGTATTCAATATTCTATGTTAATTTCTTGTTATACTAATTTGTTAACAAAAAGCTTTGGTTTATCTTTTAGGCTACAGCTGTCAAATAAGTCTTATAAGCTTCCAAATTAAAAGTGATACTTGAGCAACATGAAAAAGATATTGATATCAATGATTGCTATAGGTTTGTTATTGACGATTTCTATAGCAACTGTAGATTGTGTGAATTGTAGACCTTACATCTATGTAGATGATGACAATATTAATGGTCCATGGGACGGAACATTAGAGCATCCATATCAGTATATCCGAGATGGGATTAATGCATCCGAAAACGGCGATACTGTTTTTGTTTTCAGTGGAACATATTATGAAGGACGTTTACAGTATCGGGGAAAATCAATAAAGTTAATTGGTGAAGACAAAGAAACCACTATTATTGATGGGGATATAGTAACTCGTTTTGAGTTTTATGATGTTGAACACGTAACAGTAAGTGGATTTACTTTAAAAAATGCATCAGGTATCACGTTAGGCGACTGTAATTACAGTACCATTAGTGATAATATATTGATTGGACGATATTGTGATATTAGTCTTTCTCAATCATCCTATAACTCTATTGAAGAAAATATTATCAAAGGTGCTAATAATGAAGCTATCAAATTAAATTTTGATTCAAATAGCAATACCATCTGCAGGAATTATATAGCTCACTGTAATAGAGGTATAAACATACAATTTGATTCATCCAACAATATTATTAAAGAAAATTTAATCGTAGATTCTTATGATGAGTTTGGTGCTACAGGTATAGAGTTATTTGATGCATTTGATAATGTTATTATGGATAATACATTAAATAATATAACTGGTAGCCTTGGTAGCCTTGGTGTGCGTTTATTTGCTTCATCCGGCAATATAATTGAAAATAATGATATTACTA
>JAHWGK010000051.1 GCA_020054495.1 Thermoplasmata archaeon
TCCTAAAAAAAATTATGGTGTTATTTTACCCCACATCTCATCAATAATATTTAATAGTTCTTTTCTACTTTTCCCAGTAACTTTATATTTTTTTTTACCCTTGACATATTTTCTATTTCGAACGATAAACGCTGATAACTCCCGTTTGTTCATTTTCTGAATCGAAGCATAACTAATAGCAACTGCCATCTATAATATATAATATAATAAAATATAATATATAAGAATATTTTTATTCATTATCTGATATAATATCCCAAACATTAGAAGAGTTATACGAAGCTTTCTCATAACTATTAGTAATCCAAAAATGAAATCTCATAAAACATGAGACAAATATATATAATATATTGTCAACACACTCGGTCATATATTATATATATAATTTTTTTTCTAAACTGTATTTATATATAATGGAATTCGGGCAAGGAGACATTGGTATTGACAACGCAGTGGGTAATGTTTTATCAGATAAAAGACTATTGCTTTCACATCCAGGCGCATCTAAATTTAATCAATTATATGCAACAGCTGATAAAAGCACAACAAACTTAGCCGAAACGGTGAACTCACGAGGTCGGTTGAGACAGTCGTCTAATTCAAAAGCACTTGGCTCAAGATCTGATTTCTACATCTCATCTTCTTCTCTAGTTTCTGATATTATGATTACATTTAGTGTCACTACAACTGCTGCAACCCATATGATGCAGAGAGGGTGGGGTTTTCAGGCGATTAATAGTATTGAAATCACTTATGCTAATTCACTTATTCAAAATCTTGTAATCTCGGGGCCGATTCTTAGAGAAATGCTTCTATTGTCTTGTAGAGATCAGGAAGCGAGAGAAAATCTATTATTAAATGCTGGAGATCATGTATTTGGTGCTAAAGTAGATAATTATGCATGTATCCCTGTCCCTTTACTTAACCAGAATGCATCGGGGGTGTGTTCAAATTATCCTTTAGATTTTAGTGTTATGAATGGACCAATGACAGTATCTATTATTTGGAATAAATCACAATCGTTCATTATGTCGAGCGATGATACCGATATCACCGCTAGTCTGGCGTTGATCTCACAATTGAGTAATGCAACAATTGTTACTCAAACAAGTGATCTTCAAGATGGGGCCTTTTCTGTGAAGAGAGCGCTTAATATGAATCCAGAGTTGGTGTATAGTATCCCAAGTAAATATGTCAATACGATTGTGTATAAACAAAATGTTGCTTATGATGGTAATAATAAAGATAAGATTCAAATTAATCTTAACTCAGCTCCATCCGGTATTTTATCGCATATGATTTTTAATGTTCATCCAACTAGTTGGGAGACTGGGACTGCTAATGGTTTGACACAAATTTTTGGATCTTCCGTTGATCTTTTCTCATATAAATTAACTTATGGTGGTCAAGCATTATATCAAAGTGATAGCTATCCTGAAATGTGTGCATTTGATCTTCAGAGTTATGGGGATTCTCTATTGTACGATGAATATTTCGCACTAGGCGGAGTTGCGAAACCAGCGGCAGGTGCAGTGCAGACATTGGCTGATGGTGATGATGGTGTTGTAAAGCGTAGGATGCGTAGTAGAATATATCATATCCCTCTTGCTCATGACGCGAGAGAAGTGATTAGAGCTCACCTCACAGAGAATTTGCCGTCATATTCTGGAGCAACCCTTCAATTAGAGTTAGTTTTGAATAAGAATAAATCACAATATGCATTAATGGCAAACAAGAGTGGTAATGCTTCAAATTTTGTTGCAATACAAAACTGGCCATGGGAAAAAAACAACTACGAAAACCCTAATAATGTTCAATACTCCGTTCATATCGGATATGTTCTTGAATCTCTACTCGAGGTATCTAATGGGACAGTCGATCTACAACTTTAAACATTTAATTTTATTTTTAAAACAAAAAAAAAATTAATTACATAATATGATAATTGACACTAGAATATACTTCACTCGCTGATGTGCTAAAAGCTGTTATAGTTAATGTGTCTTCTGGTGATAAAACAATATTTTTATAATTTAAATCAATTATTTTTGATCCATCTTTCGAAAGATAAACACATTCTGTAGCTCTACCACCTGAAAAAGAACCAACCTCATCTTTTTGCAATTGTGAAAAATTATTTATGTAAGAATATGTAGGAGTAGTAATTGTGGCGTTAATATACATTTTAATACTAACATTTTTTGTCCCATCTGCACTAACAGCAATTTCATCTATTGTTACTGGAGTATTTATTAATGAACCTTGATAAATTGTGCTATTGTATAAAGTAAATAAAAGTGTTTCTGTTGATGCCGGGATTGATTTAAATATATTCGAGTGTTCTACTGCGTTACGTTCGAAGACCTCCTGTCTACGTCCGTCATGTTGAATTGTTAGACAAGAACAGGCAACTAAATCAACACCCGTTGTGATTACAGCTCCAGTTCTTAAAAAACCAACCATAGATAAACCAAAACTCGGATCTTTAGAAGATGGTGTCACAGAAGTTCCCGGGAATTTTATTATGTGAACATCAACCCAATCACCATTTGCGTTCATAATTGAAAACCGGACAACACCGTTATAAGTATATTGTATTTGAGCAAATTGTAATTTTGTTAAATCTAAAACTGGTAAGTCACCCGTGCCATCTGCTTTGTCAATATTAAAAGAAGTTCTTGGAATATGGGTTATTGTAGTGTTATTGATATATATAATTCCGAATCTGTCATAAGTATTTTGTAGTCCGTCGTCAATCCATCCAAACCCATAGAAGTCTTCGTTAATATATCCAAGACCCACCCTCAAAGCAGAACCCAAGGTACTATCTGATGTTTCAAATCTCATTGAAAATCTATAGTTAGATGACATACCAGACGTATATCTAACACATTTTCCTTGTATATAAGCTTGCTGGTTTAATATACCATTCATATTAAGTCCTAAACTACGACTAGGAAACGAGACTACAGATAACCCACCATCACATTTTAAATCGGGGAATTGACACTGAATATTATTATCCTGCGCGAAAGAACTATTCCCAGCGATAAATGAGTATGAGTATTTAGTAGTAATTTCAGCTGTTCTAAGATCATTGAACCCGCCCAGTGGGAAATTATCTATTGCTATCTCAGGACTTTTACCCCCGACTTTCTCAATTAATGCATTTAATGATGTGTTCATGACTGATCCATAACAATAAGCTCGTAAATATGTCTGATTACTTAATGAAGTATTAGTAATAATTAGTCTGATCCACTTACTTAAAATAACCAAATTTTCAAAAGAACTTATACCTCCGCTGAAATTATTACTGATATTCACATCCCAGTTAGTACCATCAGGTGAAAATTGCACTGTTACGTTGGTGTCAAAATCACTAGAAAAACTAAGACTAATTGAGCTATACTGACCAGCAATAATCTTCTCTGTGGTGTATGACATACCAGCATTTAAGGGGGTTGTATAACTTAATTGCAAGATTATATCACTATTAAAACTCATTTTATTATCTATATAATATATATAGAGAATAAATGTTAGTTCGTATACAATCAAATCGAAAAGACGAAGATATTGATACGGGATATTCAAAACCAGCCTTATTTTGTGTCGAAGAACCTGATTCAGTAAATTTATTAATAGACGGAAAAGATAAATTATCCTCTGGTGAAACCCCTTTTAATTTTACCGTTGATATGAGGCAAAATTTATATCGATCTCGTAGTGTGAGGGTTGGAAAATGTGTTATACCACTCATCAATAACATAACCCCTTTCAACAATCAAGTTCAAATAAAACATGCTGAAGGGACTACGGGAATAATCACACTACAACCAGCCTTTTATAACACAACAACTTTATCAAATGAATTGACGGCCAAAATTAACGCTCAGTATGTCATTGATGGAATTGTTGATACTGTAACTACTTCGTTCGATCCAGTCACAAAAACTTTTTCAATCCAAAGCGTGCTATCAAAAAATTTTTTTATCGTTGATTCATGTTCGTTTATTACCCGTGGTAAATTTTGCGCTCCTTTTGAGTCCGAACCATTAGCTAATGCACCATCAAAAACAATTATATATAGTAGTATGGCAGGGTTGTTATATACACGTTTTGTAACTGTTCATAGTGCACAGTTAAATTATTATTCTTATGGTTCCTCGCTGACATCCGATCCTCGACAAGGTCAAAATATTATTGCTATTCTAGATGTTTGTAGTATTTATAGTGATAGTGATTTTGATATTTCAACACCCTTTGCCGGTAATTTTGCGACCATTGAAACACCAAGCGCACCACAATTAAATGTGGTAAATAGTCAAAAAAATATGTTTTCGCGTATAGATATACAAGTTAGAGATGAATACGGAGAAGATATGCAAGCTGTCATGAATATTGGTTCACCATATCCTGAAAATACATTAGGGATTAGTCTTTGGATGGAAGTTAAATTTTAAAATCTACATATAATATATAATGACTGAAAGCAAAAAATTATCATACTTTGGGATAGTACCAGCCACGGGGTCCTATTTAACAGCTCTCGTCGATGTGACGACTTTTCAAAACATAAGAACTTCAATATTTTGCGCAAGTAATGGGACAGTTAATACCAATTGGTCTATGGATGGAATCAACACGGATATAATTAAAACAGAAAATGTAACAGCAGGGGTGACAATTTCGTTTAGTTACCCAATTTTAACAAAATATGTTCAGATAGGGATAACAGGAGCAACCCCGGGCGCAGCTCTCAGATTTCAAACTTATTTAAACTCTGAGCCCCTGTCTTTGACAAGTCTTGCATCACTTGGGGCAGGGGAAGAAGTATATGACGAAGCACAATATGGTATAAAATCTTTAATAGGTGGTTCAGGAATAACATTAACCCCTAGTTCGGGTGATATCACCATTGATGCCTCAGGTGGTGTAATATCACCTTTTCAGGAAGTAAGCGCACAGATAACACCAATAACATTAACACAAACCTCACTAATTGGTGGTGAAAACAATTCAATTGATACATCACAAAGGACTTTTGTTTGGGGTCAAGGTTGTTATACTTATCCAACGAATAATGATAATTTAAACATTGGTTTATTAGCATCTCAAAACTGTGGTGTTACAGGTGCTAATAATGGTCAAGCTTGTAATTCTGGATGTATATTTTCGAGGGATTGTCAAAATATTGTTCGTGGTGGTAATGGCCCAACAGAAGAAGTGTCAATTATTTCGTCACGATCTTGTTTCACTTACGATGATGGAGGAAATGAAAGAAGTTGTGTACGCTCTTCTATAATAGCATCATTAGATTCAACTTTAGGAGGTGATACTGGAGGTTTCGCTAGAGATTCTCTTCAGTGTTTAGTAGGATCGTCACAAAATTGTGAGATGGATAATTTCTCGGGTACTTGCTGTAGTACCATTTTAGGTTCAAATAGTTGTAAATTAGGGACAGCTGGCCCCAGTTTTGCAGATGCCGATCAATTAATGATACTTGGAAGCACAGGTTGTCATCTCGGGATAGTGGATAATGAAAATAGAACTACTGATTGTATTATTTCATCGATTAATTCAAATATAGACGGTTTTAATATTAATTCCACTATTTTAAATTCAAAAAATTGTTTAATACATGGTGAAAACAATAACGCGGCAAACGATAACATTATTATAAATGGTAATGATTCCAATATTGAATCTATTATTAATGTTGATGGTCAATGCACGCGAAACACTATGATTAATACAAAAAACTCTAATGTTAGAAACAACGATAACGTTCTTATAAATTGTGCAGGTGTGACAGGCACTCATAAAGGCACATTAATTTGCGGGGATTCATTACTTGGTTTTAACTCAGAAAATGACGATCAATGTTTAATGAAATTCACAAATGGATATAAATTTTATACTGGATCAGCAACAGGTATTGTTGCAGTAGCCGGAGCCGGAAGTTTTGCTAGCATTTGCCAAAGGAGTAAAAAGGATAATATCGTTGAGTTAGATTATAATTCTGTTTTGGCTGGGTTAGGTAGGGTTCCAATATATCGGTACAATTACAAGGGGAACTCCTCAGAACAAATAAACTACGGTCCAATGGCTGAAGATTATCATCGAGAGTTCACAAGTTTAAATTATGTTAAAGATAGAGCGATAATAGAGTCAATGGATATCATCGGATTATGTTTAGCAGCAGTGAAAGGATTAAAGGTGAAATTAGATGGTATAAAATGTGATTTTTCTAAAGAGACGGGTGAAGATCATAGTGATGAACTTGGAGTTTTAACATATAGAATTTATGAAGCGGAGTTAAAAATAAAAAAATTATTTGAAAAGTTTGATTTTTATGACGCTGAAATAAATAAACTAAAAAACCGTATAAGAGTACTTGAACTATCCAATTAATTTTTTTTTCTAATATTAATAATATATATTAAATGCAAACTTATATTATTGCAAATGGGAAATCTCGAACTGTTTTGAAAGAATCAAAAGACGAAAATGAAGCAATTTTATTTATTTGTAAAATAAATAAAGGGTCGGAACACCTGAAGGTATTTAGCACTTTTGATTCATTTGAAGTAGATGATACTTTGGATGATGGGTTGTATGTAATTAAGGAAAATACGTTTGTCAGGGTATACAAATTAGAATCGTTAAAACTCGATGGATATTTATATTCATCAGTTTATAAAACACGAAAAGTAGCTGCAAGCTATGAGCTTGTGCAAGGTGATAAAACTTTAATCTAACCATATTATATAATGATTTTAACTATAGCATGGGGTATTGTAGGGTTAGTTATCCTTATTGGTTTTGGAGCTTTTGTTTATTGTTCGCACGAATAAAATAAATAATTTATAAAAGTATTTATTTTAAATAGGTCTTACATCGAGTCTACGTGGTGGTTGAGCGCTTTTCATACCTCCCCTTTTACGTAGACTAACACCACCAACACCACCACCTCTGCGTGGTAATATACCGGGTGGTAGTGGTAAACCAGACTCTGGGTCAACTTGTCGGAATACACCCATTCCCGTTGGTCGACCCATTTTATGATCATCCACCGCTTGGTGAATTTGTTGAATATCTTTTAAACTAGGTCCACCGCTTTTATACATTTCCTGTATCTTATCACCTTTTTCGTTATATTTCTCTGCCAGTTGGTGATAGTGCGAAATATGTTTATCAGCTGTCTTTAAACCTTTTTTCAAATAGTCGTAGTCTTCATCTTTGAGTAGAGGATTTGCTACATCGACAATACGTCCCAAATCATGAGTAACACCAGTAGCATGTTTTAATGCTTTTCCAGATTTAATATACTCACTTGTAGCCCCCGCTGCTTTTCCTAAATCTTTGGTAATAAATTTATGCAAACCTTTTTTTGTTCCCAATCCCTTGGTATAATTTAGTGCTGATTTTCTTTTATCTCTTGAAAAAACATGATTAGCAACACGTTTAACACCTGGTTTATACTTTTTATAAAGATGATGCCCAAGTTGTGCACCCTGTATTGCCATTGGTCCATAAGTCATACCCGCTTCGATCGCGGCCGGAATTGCTAAAGCTGCCATTTTATTATATATAATAAGTGAAGAAATTAATATTCATCAAAAATATTAAAAGCCTTAGTTTGTTGTAGAGCTTCCTTTGATACCATTAGAGGTTTATTCGCTCTTGATATCATTTCAGGTGGTGTCCCGAAATGTGGGGAATTTGGTTCATAATATGGTTTTTCAAATCTAAACGGTCTTTCGTACCTACCCTCTTCAACTTTTTTCAGTGATTGTTTATACGCTTTTTTATATAATCTTTCGAGTTGGTCATCGGTCATAAGATTAAGTTTCATTCTTTCTTCAAGTGGTAAATCGATATGTGTCGCAACCTCTGTTAGTATTTCCCGTCTAGTGTGTGCACCTGTTTTAAATCTATTATATATATCTTTGTCCATAATTCTGGTCTCCCCCAATTTCGGCATATCTCGCAATGTTCTATATATTTGGGTTTTTGCCCCACCCCCCTTTGTGTCTTCTTGTTTTAAAAAGCCTTTTATTTGGTCGTCTAAGTTTTTTTGTATGCTTTCTGGGTCTGTTCCTCGTCCTTTAGCTACAAATTTAAGATTAACTTCTTTCTTTTTCTTTACCCATTTCTTAGTTTTTTTATTATATATTGGGTCATCCCATATTTTCCGCTTTCCGAAATCCATTTCGAAAGTTCCTGCAAATGGTTCGTCGGCTGTTTTTGATGGCCGATATTTGATATCCGCAGTACCTCGATAAGGTTCAACCTTCATCAATTTCATTTCTCTTGGTAGATATCTTCCCTCGTCTAGTGCCGCTCCTTCGCGATGTCTTTTTTTAATATATCTAATTATATCATCTTTGCTTAGGTGTTTGGCTAGATTTTCGCTAAGGTCATAATTTTCTTTTGCAATACTTAATAGCCTATTTTTTTTATATAACTCCAAAGACCCCCATCTTGTGGGATCCGGATATTTCTTTTGAAATTCCGCAAATTGTGGTTTAACTGGTCTTAAATACCTTCTTTCTTTTTCTGGCATTTTTCGAGGTATGTATAAAGTACCATCACTCTTGCGTGGAGCATCTTTAACAGATATAACGTCAGTATATTTAGCCTTCCCGGTCTTTGGGTCTTTGACTAATTGTTGGGTAACTAGCACTTTTTTTTCTTTTGTTGGTGGTGCCCCCCTAACAATTTTACGACCTTTATATTGGTCTGATATCTTTTTTCTTTTTCTTCTATCCTTAACTACGCGAGAAATTTTATGACTTCGTTTTTCAACCATAACTTATAATAATAGTTAAGAAATTATTATTATAATATTTAAAAATTACTATAATATCAATAATTAGCCATATGTGACTGATTAATCCCGAATCTGTGGGGTTTCCTTACTTTACTAATTAACATAACTTTTGGGGGTCTCATAAGATTTCTATGTGATTGAGACCCACGCGATGGGGTTTGTTTCCCTGTCATTGGGTTTATCATTGTTTGCCTTTGTCTTGATAATGGTGCGCTAACGAACGAACTTGACATTTCTATATATTATTAGTGTAGAAAAAAATGTATTTGATCTTTTCTTTGGTCAAACCATGTTATTTTACCTTTGGTATACTCTTTTGTTCGTTCGGCTAATTTAGCGTATGATCCCTGTTCGTTTAGTATTTCACGAAAAAAAGATCCCAGGAACGATCGTAATATATACTCCCAATCATCAGGACGTAATCCTGTTATATAGTAGTTATGCATACTACTACGTGAAGCTGGAGTAATTAGTTTAACATGTTGAAGTAATACTACAGTTGATATATTACTATTACGCATAGTTAAAATAAGTTTACCGAATGTTTTATTCCTAAGTTCAATACAATCATCAAGTATGAGTAAAAATTTAAATTTATTCTTTGTCTCTGAGTTTATATTTTTTAATAACTTCGATATAGATGGACAGAAACGATCAAATATTTGAACCTCTAAATCTTTTTTAATATCTTTTAATGGTGCGGCGTTTGTTGATTCCGTGAATAAAATTATACGCTCGTAATCATTTGGATTTAATTTATTAAGTTCTTTAACTAGAAAGGTTGTTTTTCCAGTAAATGAAGACCCTAATATGCATGTTGTTTTTGCTGACTCTTCAGGTTTAAATATTGAATCTTTACCAAACTTATTAATCTTTGTTGTATCATTTTGCACGGATAGTGATTTATGTTCGTCTTTATCCATATCCAATAAAGTTAATTTACCTTTATGCGATCTGTTCATATTTTTAAGTTTCTTAGTTAACTGTGCTCTTATGTCTACTGGTGGGATGGCGTAAGGATCGTTTTTTTTGGTACCGAATAACGCTTTTTCATCATAGTTATTTAGTATATCTTTTAGTAAATTTTTTAATACCTTAACGGTTGGCACGTTGGATTTTGTCCCGTAGTAATATTTAAATGAACGGTTATTTTCTCTATTAGTATACTTGTTTACTTTGCTATATGTGACAATAAAAACCTTTCTTTCTTCATCATTAATAACATCGATTTGTAAATCAGAAATCATTTTCTATATATATAGTATAGATATTTAAATGGGTCGTATCGGTGATATTAAAAAAAATGTTAAGATAGCTCCTCAAGTAAACGACGTTTTAGAGAAACAAGAAAAAAAATGTAAAAAAATAAAATTCCCCGATGTTGTTGATAGTGATGACGAGGAAGAAATGAAAGTGTGGGCACCATTAAGTTGTGAAATAAAGGGGGTTAAATCGACTATCGATAGTATCAATGACGCCTCAAAAGACTGGAGTAATTCAAAGGATGGTAAAATGTCACATGAAAATTTTAAAATATGGTTGGACATGATTATGGGTAAAATGAATCAAAAACAGAAAAAAATTGACGATGAAGAAATATTTAATTGAAATTTTATATATAGTATATAGTATATAGTATATAGTATTATGAGTGATTGGACAAAATTCGTTAAAGCATATGCCGCCGAATATAATTTAAGCTACGCTGCAGCCATGCAACAAGCGAGAGGACCTTATAAAGACTGGAAGGAAACAAAGCAACAAATAGCAGCAAGTAAAGCTGAAAAACCAGATAAGAGAAAAAAGAGAGAACCAAAAAAACAAATTATTTCGAGTGATAGTGATAGTGATAGTGAGGTAGAATATGTCAAACCAAAAAAAAAACGTCAACCACCAAAAAAAGCACCACCAAAAAAAACACCAGCAAAAAAAAAAGTTCGGTACATATCCAGTTCGGAAGATTCGTTATCGACGAGTGGTGATGATGATTCGGATGTAGAATATATCCCAGTAATGGCTAAGAACCGGCGGAAAGTGTATTATTATGAATAGTTCTTTAGTAACGGGGTGGTTATGAATTTCAATTATATACATCGTTTCGATATATATAGTTATGTTGCGTTCTAAAAATACTTAAAAAATAATATAGTATTATTATATAATGAATCATTCAACGGATAAAAATGATGAAGAGCGTAAACGATACCTTAGAGAATATCAAAGAGAAAGAAATAAATTAAGCTTTACTTGTGATTGTGGGTGTGTTTTGAAGATTTCAAATAAACACAAACATTTAAAAACCGATAAGCATATAAATAAAATGGAACTAATGAAATTAAAAATGTTGCGTCCAAAAACTACTTAAAAAATACTATAGTAATATTATTATATATTACTATATTATAAAATGTCGGGTCGAAGAACTGGAGCACAAATTAAAAAAGATGCCGTTAAAAAAGGGGTTGACGTGAAGAAAATAAAAACAAGTGGAGCTTCTAAAAGGCTTGATACCACCATAAATAAAACTAATCCACAATTAAAGAAAGATTTGAAGGATATGAAAATTAAGGGGTATAGTAAATTTAATAAAAAAGAATTATTAAATAAAGTAGTACCAGAAACAGAAAGCATAAGCGATTTATTGAGAGCACGACGAATAATAAATCTAAAAAATAACACCATTACACAATACGGTATTTTAGGTAACGTAAACTATACGACATATAAAAATAATGGGTATGCAGTTTATATTCACAAAAACATTAAAAAATATATTTTCGAAGCGAGAGACCACCTATTTAAAGATACTAATGTTATCGATAGTTTTATTAAACCTTTGTATGTTTACGATGAAGCCCCGGTGGATGGAGTTCAGCCGGCAGTTGTAAAATTTGGTAGCGGTTCTGAAAATCTCGATAAATCAACCGATAGTAACGATTTAGAATTACTTGTACCCCTTAACCAGTCAATGGACAGATTTTTATATATTGGGTTTCAGATAGTATACCAACTTAAAAATGGAAGTTCAATAAAGAAAAGAAATCTTAATCTTTTAAGGGCTTATAGTCAATCAACCGACTATAAATACCATAAAGTGACAACCGCTTCAACGAGCACGGCTAAAATATGTATATATGAAACTTTTCTACATATTGAAGGAATTAAAAAACTACAGTATTCACATAGAGACAACGCCAAATATAAAAAAGAATTATATGATAAACTAAAAGAAGAGGGAAAAGAGATAGAAGAAGCAGTGAAAGCCGGTGAGGTTGTGAACAGTTTAAAATTATTGAGTCAAAAATATAATACTTGTGTATTATTTGTATTTTATGGATATTTTAACGGGCTTAAGTCAATTGATGACGGCGACTACTCAATGCCTTTTGAAGTCGATTATGATTTACTTAATGAGTTCCCATTATGGTTTAAAAATGGGGAAATGGTAGAATATTATGAGATAAAAGAATTAGATGATAATAAGCATGAAATAACATTTGACAAAGATTTAATATTAGAAATTAGAAAAATGTTAAACGATAAAGAGGTTTTCTTATATAATCAAGAACATGTAAGTCCATCATTATGTTCAAAATATGTATCTAGCAGGCGTAAGGAGTTATCAAAGAAATTAACCGATAAAGAAAACTTTGTTTATAAACTTAGCCCATCGAATAATAAAAATATTAAGGTTATACAAAATGTTTTAGGTTTTGATATTGAAACTTATACAGATAAAAATCATAAAGCGATACCTTATAATTTAACCGTTTACGGGGTATTAACCATAAAGAAATTAAAATTTAATAATAAAGAGATAAAATTATCATTTTATGGGTTAGATTGTGTTGATAAGTTTGTAGAATTCTTAGAAAGTATTTCGACCCCTACAAATAATATGAAAAAATCTAAAGCAAAGAACAAAGACACAGAGGGAAAAATATTAGTTTATGGATTCAATAATAGTAATTTCGATAATCTATTAACTATTAAAACACTACATGATAAATTAGGGTATGAAAGAAATATCATTTCGGGAAATAGTGTTAAAACTATCACTTTTTGTAATGTTAAAATTATGGACATTGCCTGTTATTACGTCGGAACTCTAGCCAGTGTAGCTGGTCCACGAGGTTTTAATTTAGATATTGTAAAAGGTGTTTTCCCTTATACATTTCCTAATAAAGACAACTTACAATATGTTGGGTGTGTTCCCGACCTTAAATACTGGAATACTGAAGCGGATAGAGAAACATATATTAAGGAAAACGGGGACACATTCTATTTAAAACAATATACTGAAAAGTATTGTATGTTAGATAGTAAATTAGTTTATCAAATAGCGATTAAACATTTAAAAAATTGTGTTGGTAAAATCAATGATAGACAATATGATACGCGTAGTTGTCCTACTGGTGCTAATATCGCCCTTAAGATGTTTCAACAATGTTTTTTAGAAGATACATTGACATCAAGCCCAAAACAAATAAGAGATATTGAGAGAGAATCATATTTCGGTGGTCGAACTGAAGTTTTCAAAAAAGAATATGGAAGCGCTGAACAAACAAAAGGGGGGCTATATTATCTTGATATCAATTCGGCGCACCCTTCAGGAATGTTAAAAACAATGCCTTTTAAATATCAAAAAACTTTGAAGATTAAAAAACCCGGACCAGTTAAAGCAATTGTTGATTATTATCTTTATCATGTTAAAGTTACTTACAATGGTAATGATAAAAACTATATTCCTAATCTACTACAAAGAGATGGAAAAAATATTATTGGGGTTAAAAATACTAACTATATATACTGTTGGGGGATTGAGTTAAAAGAAGCGGTGCTTGATGGTTGTAGTTATTTATGCGATGCAGTATTAATGTATGAAGGAAAAGACATTTTTAAGGGGTTCGCAACATATTTTTATAATGAAAGATTGAAGATTAAGAAAACTAATCCTACACTATCACAATATTATAAACTTGTTATGAACTCTTTATACGGTAAATTTGGACAACAACCACATACAACCAAAGTAATAATAAAACATCCTAATGAGATAAGTAGATATGTTAAAGATAATTGTCAAAAGGTAGTTAATATAAATGTTATTGATGATGATTATATGATTTTAGAATATGCCGATATATTAGATGATGTTAATAACGTAGGAAACCTGGTTAGATTTAGTTCTTATATTGCATGTACTACACGGTGTAAACTTTCAGAAATTAAAAGAGATGTTGGACATAAAAATATTTTTTATTGTGATACTGATTCGATATTCTCAAATAAAAGACCAAGTAAAAAATATATGGATGATAATATACTTGGTAAATGGAAAGTGGAATGCGCGCCAATTTGTGAGGCTTACTTCCTAGCACCTAAAATGTATTATTATAGGGATGAAGATAATGATAGTTGTAATAAAGCAAAAGGAATAAAAGCGGGTGAATTAAATAAAGATGATTATACTAATATGTTACATAATGGGGAATTAGTCGGACAAAATAAATTATTGTTTTATAAGTCATTAGATGGGGTTAAAATAGAAAGTGTTACGCGCAACGTTAAATGTGTTTATAATAAAAGAAAGTGGAATGGAAACGATAGTGAGGCATTTGAGAATATTGAGGAATGGAAGTTAAATTAAATCGTTTATATAATATCTGTTGTTATTATATATGGCGGTTGCTGTGAGTTATGCAACAGTTCAAAAAATGACTCGTCAGGAGTTGTCGGCGTTCATCGTGAGGAATCCAAATTTGTTCATTATTTTTTGGAATTATTTTTTGGTTCATTTT
>JAHWGK010000052.1 GCA_020054495.1 Thermoplasmata archaeon
CCGCCGAGGCTAACAAAGTTAGCCGAGCATGCCACCAGTCTATTCGACTGGTGGTGCGGGCACGCAATTTGACAAAACAAGTTGAAGAAGAAATCGAAGAAATAACCTGTGATAGTTGTGGGTATACTCTTAAAAGTTATAAAAATAGCAAGGATAAACATGTATGTGAAATATGTTTTTCAAAAATTAATAAAGAATAAAAGGTTCTTATCAGTCAATATAACAAACAAAAACAATAGAGGACTGTAAATATTCAATAATAAAATAATTATCTAACAATCATAACAAGGCAAAGAGCATGATGAGTAACCTTCTCAGAAACACTTGCCTATTAAAATTCTTTTCAAATCTGTTTTTTTGATTTATTACCTATTACTATTAAATTAGTATTTTTACAATATTAAATTTAAAAAATTGAAGAAAATAAGATATATATTATTCTTTTTTCTTTTTTCTTTTTTCTGGAAAAAATCAGTAAAAGAAAAACTAAAACCAATATAATAATGAAAATAATTCCAAGATTAATAAGATTTTCATAACCTATTAAAAAATAAGCAATTATAAATAATATAATTAAAATTAATATTGCAACAATTATTCCTATCGCACCATCCTTATTGTTCAATATATGTTTTTTCATAACGAGCTAAATTACTTCCCTATTTAAGGCTTTTATGGTTATTAAATATCACAGATGCTTTTTCTCCATTAGCATTTACATATACATCAACAAATGTTTCCATAGATGATCATATATAAAATGAGGTATTATAAGTTTACATTTCAATTTAGGTTTAATCGGTTGGATTTATTACACTATACCCATATGAATTTAAAGGTCATTCTAACCCATAATGGTAATTATTGCCCATATTGCAACAACTATAGAAACTCCAAGAATAAACATTTCAGGATGTCCTCTTTTACCTCCCGGGAGAATGTCCCGATTTACAATATACAATAACATCCCTAGAATTAGCGATAAACTCACTGCTAATACAGTTTCTTTTATTTCAAAGATAAGAGCAATAATTGCACCTATAAAAGGAGAACTTGAAAGAACAATTTTTTTAAACTTGGTTTTTGCTCTTCTATCAATATGTTCGAGTGCAATTGAAGATGATATCGTATGTAAAAAAAGTGGTATAAAAATGAGATAACCAAAAGAATTTTCAAGATCCAAGGTTGTCACTAATACAAAACCTAAAATAAAATGGTCAACAAAAAAGCCAACTGTATGCATTTCCTTTAAATCATCTAACATATCTTTTTTGTTTTTAACATGTTGATAAAGATATTTTTCACCCATATAAAAAATGGAAAAACCTAAAAGCATCATTAAATAAATTGGAGCAGTATTTTCAAACATAGAAATCTCTGGTAATAAAATAAGAAAAATAATGGCAATTAGTGTACCACCACTCAGACTCATTCCCTTATAATGATGTTTCCAAATAAAAGAAGAAATCTTATGGCTGAAATAATGTAAAAAGCTCAAAATAAATGCCAAAGATAAAACGATTAATGAGAAAACTATTTCATCCATTTACATTTAAGAATAAAATATACTTTTAAATTATTTTACGTATCCACTGTTTTATTATCTATAAACCTATATTCTCCATCCAATACAACAAAGCAATCAGTACAATAGCAAGTGGAATTACAACAATCCATGGATTAACCTTCAATAATTCTGGAAAAGTAACCTCTCCAAAATAACCTTTATTGAGTATCTTTTTCTGTAGTTTTGGATACATTGATGCAAACAAGCCTGCACCAATTAACATACCTACTATCCCCCCAAATAAAGCATCTAGAAATCCTTGACCAACAGCCCCAGCAACAGTCCCAGGACAAAACCCAAGAACAGCAAATCCAATACCAAAAATTAGGCCTCCAATAACAGTAGCCCCAAGAGATCCTGGTTTTGGATGAAGCTGTGCAAAACCAAGGCTCCTTAAAAGATAAACACCAAGCATTCCAACAATAACAGCTGAAAGCATCACTTTAAAAACAGTAAAATCTGTTAAGAGCAATTGTCCAATTATTATATTGTAATCTGTGACGCCGCCTTTCTGGAGGAAAAAACCAAAGAAAATACCAATAACTAAACCAATAATTAATTGAATTTTTTTATTTTGATGAAGTGATTTTAACATAATTATCTCTCTCCTTTTTTATCCCCCTAAAATATGAAAAATAAAATATGCGGCTGCCACCCCACTTGCAAAAAAACATATGAAGGCAATCCAACTACTTAAAGCGAGCTGAAGTGTACCACTGATTCCATGGCCACTAGTACATCCACCTGCCCACCTTGAACCAAATCCTAGTAAAATTCCTCCTATGAGAGCAACTATTAACCTTAGAGAAAAATTATCCCCAAATGATGCAGCCCAAGTAGATGGAACCCATTGTAATTGAAAAACACCAGAAATCATAGAAGAAATAAATGCACCAATTACAATACCCGCCACAAGCATTACCTCCCAATCAATTGAAGGTGTGAATTTCTTATAATACAGTTTTTCGTTGACTTTTGAACCGTGAATTATATGTTCAATCATTCCACTAGAACGAGTAAAAGCCGTTGAACAACCTATTGGCTTATCAGATAATAAAAAAGCAAACCAGCATAAAACCCCAATACCTACACCTGCGATATAGGGGGACCATTGCTCCATAAATAACCAATCTAACATATTAATTCCTCTTTTTATTTTTTATAAAGATTTATACTTGGTGAAAAATTTTTAAGAGTAAAATGCCGAGGGCTTGTATACCAACGTACCTCTCCTCGCATACGTGGTCCATGAGGTCCAGAACATGCCTTACATGCAGGACCATAACCCGCAGCGTTATATCCCTTCATTCCCCCAGCAAGATTAAAAATGTTATTGAAACCATGTTGTTTTAAAATACTTGCAGCAAGACTAGATCGATGACCAGTACTACATTGTAAAACCGATGTAATTTCAGGATCAATTTCGTTGTGCCGTTTTCGCATATCCGAGGCAGGAATATTGATAGCCCCTTCAATATGTGAATCCTGATATTCAGAGGGTGAGCGTACATCAACAAGAACAAATTTATGGTCAACCTGTGACATTTCATGAAACTCCTCCGAAGATATTTGATCTATACGATTTGTTTTAAAACCTGATGTTACCCATCCAAACATACCACCATCGAGATAGCCGATTATATTATCAAGTCCAACTCGATGTAATCGAATAACACCATTAAGTGCTTGTTCATAATTGGATGTAACTAATAAAATATTTTTATCAGGTGGCAATACCCAACCAGCAAAAGTCGCAAAGTTACCACCAATATCAATGTTATATGATCCTGGAACATGTTGACTACCAAAAGCATCATAAGCCCGACCATCTAATACTATAGTATTTTTATCTTTTACTCTCTGAATAAAAACCTCAGGCGGCACTTCCTCAAGACGAGGTAAATTACTAATTAGCGTTGGACCTTTTCTATTAATATCACTACAACGACTGAAGTGATCAGGAGCGGGAGGCATATTTGTTGTTAATGATTTTACAAATTCTTTTTTGTTAGTTATTTTTAAAGCATTGTTATATTTTTTTTCATAACCTATTGTACTACGATATTTTGCACCCATAGCTCTACCACAAAGCGAGCCTGCTCCATGAGCAGGATAAACTTCTGTGAAATCTGGTAATTTCAAAAGCTTATTATGGAGCGAATCATACAACTTTTTTGCTAATTCTTCAGCTCTACCTGGAAAGAGGTCAGGACGACCAACGTCACCGACAAAAAGTGTATCGCCGACAAAGGCCCCTACAGGATCTTTTCCTCTAGATTTATCCGTTACTACATAAGAGATATGTTCTGGTGTATGGCCAGGTGTTTCTAGTATATTTATTTTCATATTTTCAAGATTAATTTCATTGCCCTCTGACACTGCTTCATGATCAAATTTGCAATTACCGGCCTTTGGAGCATATATTGTAGCACCAGTTTTTTCTGCGAGTTCTATATGGCCAGAAACAAAATCTGCGTGAAGATGAGTTTCAAAAATATGAGTTATATCTAAATCTAGATTTCTCGCAGTATCGATATAAATATCAACATCCCTCTCTGGATCTATTATTGCACAGCTTTTTGTACCGCCTAATAAATAGGAACTATGTGCAATTTTGTCAACAAAAAAATGTTTCAATAACATAGTTAATCAATCAACCTCCGCCATATATCATAACAGATGCTGTAATGAATTTATTAATATTTGTATTTATTGATTACGTTTTTTTTGTGTTAATAAATAATAAATGCAAATAAAAAACACTTTTTAAATAAATATTAAATAAATAAGAACCACAGCAATAACCATAAAAATAAATGTTAAAGGAATACCCGCCTTTAGATAATCAACATTCCGATATCCCCCGGGCGACATAAGAAAAGCATTAACTTGATGGGTTGGTAACAAAAAGGAATTTGATGCGCAAACAGCAACTAGTAGTGCTAATGCACGAGCGCTAATTCCGGTAGATGATCCAATAATCATAACCAAAGGTACAAGTAAAACGGTCGCAGCAACATTTGACATAAAAAGAGTAAATACTGTTGCAATCAATGCAATAGCAATCATGATCAATAAAGGATGACTCATTTGGATAGGTTGAATTATTTGATTAGCAATAAAAGATGCTGCACCAGTTTTTTCCATTGCAATCCCTAATGGGATTAAACCTGCCAGCAAAAAAACTGTACGCCAATCAATTGCTTTATAAGCTTCATCTATAGAAATTACTTTTAATAGTATCATAGCGAGAGCGCCAGAAAAAAGCGCTAAAGAGAGTTGAACTCCAGATAATGCTAAAACTATAGCTCCTATCATACATGAGGTTGCAATAATTGGTTTTGACTTTCCTCTGGTTTCAACTTCTATTGGAGTAACAAGTACAAAATTTCGATTATCCGCCATTCGTTTTATATTCTCCCAGAGCCCATGTACAATAATGGTATCCCCTGGTTGGAGTTTTTGATCGCAGAAATCACCACGTTTTTCTTTTTCTCCACTAAGAAGCATAATTGGTTCTACAGAATATGTTTTTCTCATTGCAATTTCACATATACTTTTTCCAGCAATTTTTGCTTTAGGTGGAATGATTACTTCAGCAAAACCTGCCCCTTCAATCGTTCGAAAATTTTCCAACTTACTTGGTGCTTCACTTAATAGTAGTTTATAATTTTTAGAAAATTGTTTTACATTCTCAAGTTTTCCCATAAGTAACAATTTTTGATTTGATGAGAAACGGGTGTATCTCCATGGAGCATGAAGAACTTCGCCCTCCTCTTCTATCACCAGAAGATTTAATTTATATTTTATCCATAGTTTCACTTGTTCACGAGTTTTTCCTATTAATGAACTTTTTTGAGGGATAATACATTGATAAACATTAGATGGCAACTGCCAAGTGTCGATTAATTCTTGTTGAGGTGTAATAGTTTCTATTTCTTTTTTAAAAGATAAAACATATTTTCCCAAAAATAAAAAATAAAAAATACCTGCTGCCACAAGTGCTATTCCAATAGGTGTTACATCAAATATGCCAAAAGGTTGTTCTCCCCCTTGTCTTAACAAATCATTTAAAATAATTAAGGGACCTGATGCAATTAATGTAAGAGTGCCGCCTAATATTGCTGCATAACCCATTGGGATGAGTAAACGGGAGGGAGATATTTTAGATTTTTTTGCAATTCTCATCACTGCAGGTAGAAATAATGCTGCAGCCCCTATATTCTGCATAAATGCTGAGATAGATGCAACTGCACCTGATACGAGTAATACTAGTTTCTTTTCACTAGCCCCTGCTATATTCATTACTGGACGGGTAAGACGATCCATAACTCCTGATCTATCCATGCCATATCCTAATATCATAACACCTATGATTGCAATTACTGCATTGCTTGCAAATCCAGAAAAAGCATCTGAAGGGCTAATTAAACCAAGCCATGCTAAACTAATCATTATTAAAATTGCTATTATGTCAACCCTTAGTTTTTCAATTACAAAGAGTATGATAGTAATGATTAATACGATGAGGACTAGTAAGATTTCAGTAGTCATACCTATTCAACCATATATCTAAGAAATGGGTATAAATAAAATTGAAAAATCAAACAAGATAAGAATAATTAATGCTATTATAAAAGCTACAACTATACTCATGATCCACGCAAGTATTGCTTTTCCCCAGCCTACGTCGTAGAAACTTTTAATAAAAAACCAAAAACAAATAAGACCTAATATTCTTCCAATATATGGTATAAATCCCAAAAAGAAAGCAACCGTGCTACCTGCAATTAATACACCTGCAGCTTTACCAAAACTCCTTTTATGAAAATCAAGAATCTTGGTTGCAATATATAATAAGACAACACCTATGAAAAAAATTACTACAAAATATATAACTTGACGTGTTAATATCTCCCCCAATTCAATACCCATTAATTCCATAGTTACTCAACTTCTGATACCGACTCTTTTAGTAATATCGTTAGCTTGTATTAATTATTTAATATCTTTCTTTATCAATCCTTCGATGTAATCGCTTATATCTTGCTCAGTATCAATACATTTTTTCTTTACAGCTTTCCATAATTCTGAATCAACTTTGATGCTTGTTGTTTTTCTTACCACGTTTTCATCGAAGAATTTTAGATTTATAAATTTATCGCTTTATGTAAAGATACATTTATATATTAGTATTACATACTACTATAATACTGTAATACTGTAAGCTAAATTATTTCGATATAACTCGGAGCGTTCTGAATGCAGCCAAGCAAACAAAAAAACTCCATATCAAAAATTGAAAAAGAGATATATAACATATTCGAACTATTCAACAAAGAAAAAAATATTTGCATAGCAGATTTCATAGAAAAACTTGATATATCAACAATAAAACACCAAGAATATAGAAAAATAAAATTCTCCTATGAATCACTCATAAAATTTATCCTTTTTCAAAGACTTAAAAAATTCAGATTCATAACACAAACAAGACAATACCTCAAAAACCATCCAGAAGAAGCTATACAACTTGGATTCAAAAAACTTCCAGATAGAAGACAAATAGGATACTTCCAAAACCACATTTTAGATATAGAAACAAAGGAATTACTTGATTTTATAATATGTAAAATAGAAGAAATAACAGATAAATTCGGTATAACTCTTGATATAATCTCTCTTAAACCAGTAAAAACAAAAAAACTAACAAAGACAAGGAATCAATACTATATAAGAGATAAGAAAACAAGAGAGATTTGCAAACTTGTCAAAAAAAGATTCTCACCTTTTATCGATTTCAAACTAAACAACAATACAATCTACAAAAAGAAGCAATTCATCGATCTCATGATACATATGGGCATGACAAGAGACTTTGCGGAAAATGGGAGTAAAACATTCAAAGAAATACGAGAACAGAAAAGTCCAAACTCAGATACACTACTCTATCATATTAAAAATCATGATAATTTGAAAGAAATACAAAAAATGTATCTTACTCTTTTCGAAATCTTATGGGATATGACTAAAAAATCAAATACAATAGATCTTAGAAAATCGTATGATGTAGCAATTGACTATACAGAATGGTACTTCTATGGAGATAGATCTTCCCCGATGATTGTTGGTAAAAAACCAGAGCGAGGAACCAGTAAATGCTATAGGTTTGCTACTATCAACATAGTCGAATCAGGAAAAAGATTCACACTTCTTGCACTGCCTGTTGGACCATTTGATACTAAAGAAAAGATTCTCAAACAACTCTTTTCGTATGCACTGAAACGGATAAAGATCAAAAGAGTCTATGCTGATCGTGGATTCTTTGACTCAAAATCCATAAACACATTTAAACAATTCCGGCTCAAATTCCTTATACCCTGTTCGGCTAATTCCAGAATAAAGAAATTATTGGAAATACTTCCAGCACCTACTGTAATTAATGATTATGAACTGGAAAACGCTCTTTTTAATGTAGTAATTATCGAAGACGATGAAGGAAACAAAAGAGCATTTGCCACAAATGAACAGTTTAATGAGAATGATGTGGATCTTGCTCAAAGACTCTTTCTATTGTATGGTAAGCGTTGGGGTATAGAAACTAGTTACAAAGTTAAAAAGCATTCATTTCTTCCTAAGACTACTTCTAAAAATTACTTGATTAGAATATTCTATTTCTTGTTTTCAGTTCTTTTGTATAACCTTTGGTTACTCGCTGACATTTTGATTTGGTTAGCAGTATTTGGAGAAGTAAAACAAGATCATCTGATAACCTCAAAATACTTTGGAACTATACTTTACACGATTGATCCTGGTGGAGGGTAACAATCTCTTCAAACCGGACTTTTAATCTCTTTTTACTTAGTTTATACCAGATATATTTTCTAATTTTTCAGTAAATTTTATCATCTTTTATCCTCAACAGATAAAAAATCCTTTTTTTCTCCATATCAAAACCTATTTATACACTGTTTCTATCCTGATCTTCTCTTGTTTTAGAGCGCTTTCGGAACTACTGCGTCCCTAGAAAACTTTATATAGAAGTTCTGATATACCATTTTTGCTAATTTATATATTTTATAAGGAGGCAAAAGAAGAAAATGATGAGTGGACAACAACCAATTATTGTATTAAGAGAAGGAACAAAAAGAGAAAAAGGAAAAGGTGCTCAGTCAAATAATATTATGGCAGCAAGAGCTATATCTGATGCGGTAAAGTCAACACTTGGTCCAAAAGGAATGGACAAGATGCTTGTTGACTCTATGGGTGATGTAGTAATCACAAATGATGGTGCAACGATTTTAAAAGAAATAGATGTAGAGCATCCATCTGCAAAGATGATAGTAGAGGTAGCTAAATCCCAAGATGAAGAATGTGGGGATGGAACAACAAGTGCTGTAGTCCTTACTGGAGAATTGTTAAAATGTGCAGGAGATTTGTTAGAGCAAAATATTCATCCAACTGTCATATGTGGTGGATATAAACTAGCATCTGAAAAAGCAAAAGATGTATTGAACAAACTAGCTATGGACATAAAAACAGGTGACAAAAAAACACTTAAAAATATAGCAATGACCTCAATGGCAAGTAAAGGGGCTAGCTCAGAGAAAGGAATTCTTGCAGATGTTGTTGTTGATGCTGTCACTAGGGTTGCAGAAAAAATCGGTGGAAAAACAGTTGTAGATCTTGATAATATTCAAATCCAAAAAAAGCAAGGTGGCGGAATTGGAAACACTGAGATTATAAAAGGAATAATACTTGATAAAGAACGAGTTCATGAAGGAATGCCAAAAAACATTAAAAACGCAAAAATTGCACTAATAAATGCTGCACTTGAAGTCAAAAAGACCGAAGTAGATGCTAGAATTCAAATCCAGGATCCGACACAACTTCAAGCGTTTTTGGATGAAGAAGAAGGAATGATTAAAAAGATGGTCGATAAGATAAAAGAGAGCGGTGCAAATGTTCTCATCTGTCAAAAAGGAATCGATGACATTGCTCAGCATTTCCTAGCAAAATATGGAATTTACTCTGTAAGACGTGCTAAAAAAAGTGACATGGAAAAACTTGCAAAAGCAACAAGTGCAAAAATAGTTGCAAACCTTGATGGACTTTCATCAAAAGATCTTGGTCATGCAGGTAACATTGAAGAGCTAAAGATTGGTGATGACAAAATGACATTTGTAACAGACTGTACGAATCCAAAAGCAGTATCAATACTTATACGTGGAACAACCGAACATGTTGTTGATGAACTAGAACGAGGATTGCATGATGCATTATCCGTTGTAAAGGTTGCATTAGAAGATGGTAAAATGACTGCTGGTGGAGGATCAACTGCAACAGCTATATCAATGGCTCTTCGTGACTATGCACCAACAGTTGGTGGCAGAGAACAAATGGCAATCGAAGCATTTGCAAATGCAATTGAAATTATACCAAAGACACTTTCAGAAAACGCGGGACTTGATCCAATTGACATGATGCTTGAAATTAGAAACGCACACAAGAAAGGAGAGAAATATGCAGGTATCAATGTGATTGCTGGAAAAGTCGAAAACATGCTTAAAAACAATGTAATAGAGCCACTACGTGTGAGCATGCAAGAAATCGAGGCGTCATCTGAAGCTGCAACAATGATACTTAGAATCGATGATGTCATTGCATCAAAAGGCGGCGGTGGAGCACCACCAGGCGGAATGCCTCCAGGCGGAATGGGTGGTATGCCACCAGGTATGGACGGTATGATGTAGGGCAAATTGCCCTTTTTTTCTTTTTTTAATAAACATGTCAACTAAAAAATCCACAGGCAAAAAGAGAGAAACAACCGTTAAAAAAACTGATAGTTTAAAAAAGGAAATGGTAAAACTAAAACAAGAACTAAAAGAAAAGGAAGACAAACTCTTACGCAGTTATGCAGATCTTCATAACTATCAAAAAAGAATGGAAAAAGAATTACAGATTAAAGAAGAAGAAACAAAGAAAAAATATATTTCTGAGTTGCTTAATCTAAGTGAATTACTAAAAAAAGCATATGCTGATAAGAGCCCTAAGGATGGACTAAAGCATATTCTTAATAATATAGATAATTTCTTTGAAAAAGAACAAATAAAGTCTATTGATTGCGTGGGTGAAAAATTTGATCACAATCTTCATCACGCAGTAACTACAATTGAAAAAGATGATTGTAAGGATGAAATTATTGTTGAGGAGGTAAAAAAAGGCTATATGATTAATGGCAAGCTATTACGGCCTTCTCAAGTTATTGTTGCTAAAAAGAAAGAAAATGAATAAGGAGTGATAAATTATGGGAAAAATAATTGGTATAGATCTTGGCACTACAAACTCTGAAGTAGCTGTTATTGAAGCTGGTAAACCAACGATTATTAAAAGTGCTGAAGGACAGCCGTATTTTCCATCTGTTGTTGCATTCACAAAAGATGGTGAAATGCTTGTTGGAGAAACGGCTAAACGTCAGGCTGTAACTAATCCAGAAGGTACAGTTCATCGTATAAAACGTAAGATGGGGCGAGGTGAAAAGGTTAAGGCAAGTGGTAAGAGTTACAGCCCCGAACAAATTAGTGCATTTATTCTTCAGAAGATAAAAAAGGATGCAGAAGATTTTCTTGGTGAAAAAATCTCTGATGCTGTGATTACTGTTCCTGCTTACTTCAATGATGATCAACGTCAGGCTACAAAGGATGCAGGTAAAATCGCAGGTCTTAATGTGAAACGTATCATTAACGAGCCAACGGCTGCATCGTTAGCTTATGGTCTTGATAAGAAAGGTGATCATAAAATAGCTGTATATGATTTTGGTGGTGGAACATTTGATATAACTCTTATGGAAGTAGGTGAAGGTGTATTTGAGGTTCTTTCCACTAATGGTGATACTCAGCTTGGTGGTTCTGATATGGATCAAGCTCTTGTCGACTATCTAGCAGGAGAGTTCAAAAAGAAACATGATGTTGATCTTAAAAAGGATCCAAAATCACTTCAGCGCCTTTCTGAAGCAGCAGAGAACGCAAAAATTGAGCTTTCATCAACTCTTCAAACTGATATTAACCTGCCATACATAACTGTTGTAGACAATGAACCAAAACATCTTGAACTAAAGTTCACCCGTGCGAAATTTGAGGAGCTTATTGCTCCGTTTGTAGATAAAACTGAAAAACCAAGTGAACAAGCTCTTAAAGATGCGAAACTTAAGAAATCAGATATTGACCATGTGGTCCTTGTTGGTGGAACTACGAGAATACCCCTTGTAAAAAAGAAGGTTGAAGAAATATTTGGAAAAGTACCAAAACGCGATGTAGATCCAATGGAATGTGTAGCAATTGGAGCAGCTGTACAAGCAGGGGTTCTCTCTGGTGATATAGATCAAGATATTGTCCTTTTGGATGTTACACCACTCACACTTAGTATAGAAACTCTTGGCGGTGTAGCAACAGCTCTTATTGAACGAAACACTACAGTTCCCACTAAGAAGGCTAGGATTTTTTCAACAGCCGCAGATAGCCAGTCAAGTGTTGAAATCAATGTATTGCAAGGAGAGAGACCAATGGCTGCAGATAATAAAAGCCTAGGACGATTCCATCTTGATGGAATTCTCCCAGCTCCAAGAGGAATCCCACAGATAGAAGTAGGATTTGATATCGATGTAGATGGTATAATAAATGTTTCAGCAAAAGATCTAGGAACTGCTAAGGAACAATCAATACGGATTACTGGTTCTACAAAGCTTTCAGATGAAGAGATAACAAGGATGAAAAAAGTAGCAGAAGAACATGCCGAAGAAGATAAAAAACGAAAGGAAAAAGTTGAAATAAGAAACAATGGAGATGCACTGGCACATTCAGCTCAAAAGACACTTGATGAACTAAAAGACAAAATTTCAGATGATGACAAGAAAAACATAGATGGAGCATTAAAAGAACTTAGGGGAGCACTTGCTGGTGATGATGTAGATAAAATAAAAGAAAAAACAGACAAACTATCTGAAGCATTACAAAAGGCATCAACTGCTATATATCAACAGGCAGCGCAACAGGCAGCACAGCAACAACAAGCTGCTGGCACTCAAACTGACAAAAAATCTGATGACTCCTGGGCGGGTCACCCTTCTGACGAAGATAAAACTATTGATGCAGATTACAAAGTAAAGGATGATGACAAGAAAAAATCTGATGACAAGAAAAAATAATATTATTAATTCAATTCATAATCTCTTTCCACAATAAGGACATACTTGAGCATCAAAAGTAATTGAACGACCACAATTGACACAGAACTTAGGCAAATGTTGGCTTTGTGGTTGTATTTTTTCTTTTAATATATAACCAATAATTGCAAGTATGAGGCCAATAAAAAAAAGACAAATACCGGTCCAAACAGTTATTTGACCTACCATAATCATTTCTTCATTTGACTCTTTCATACCTGTAGAATAATATTTTCCCCAACTCCAGGTATTTTCTTCAACAATTGTATTACCAATTACACCTATTATTAGACCAATAATCACGGGTATTATTCCAATTATCACCATTTTACGGTTCATTTTTTTATTCCTTAAAACAACAATATTCAAAACAGCTAGTGATTTTTAAATAGCATCTACTTAGCAAAAATATTATAAACTATGAAGAATAATAATACGTGGGTGTAAAATAAATGGGAACAAAATTCGAAGAACATAAGAAAAAACGAATTAGAGAATTACATAAAAGAATGCATAAATTCAGAAACTTTTCCATTGATGAGTCCTGCAATACTAGCCAATTGACGTAGAACAGCTTTTTTTAATAGGGTTATTATTAACTAAAAAAAAGATGGTATGATAATTCTTGATTAGCTCGTGTTGCATATCGATATTTGAGATGATGCAACATGAAAAATAC
>JAHWGK010000053.1 GCA_020054495.1 Thermoplasmata archaeon
AATACTTACAATTCAGGAACAAGTACGGTAACCTGGCCAAGTAGAACAACAATCGCGAGTTTTCTTGAAAATACAATAAGTGGAACCCCTTCAGGAGGTACAAGTACAAGACATTCTTCTTGGAAAACTACGTTTATTAATACAACTGCTCAAACAGTAACTTTAACTGCTGGAACAAGTCAAACAGCTCTGGGTACATCTTTCAGTGCTGGAATTGGTGCAAATGAATGTGTTACTTTTGAAAGTTATTTGACAGGTACAGCTTACATAACAGTAAGAACGAGTACACAAGGAATTTAATTTGAAAAAATATTTATTTATAAAATAAATGGCAGATACAGAAATAATATTTATATTTTTATTACAATTAATTGAATTGGTTGTTCAAATAATAATAATGTTCAAAGATTCTCGTTGTGATACAGTGAAAGAATATCCTGACGGAAGAAAAACAAAAAGAGTTTTTCAAATGAGACCTGACCAGTCAAAAGAATCTGATGATGAAATTCCATAAATCTAAAAGAATTTTTCTTATAATAAATGGAACCAATAAAATTTACGGTTGAGACAAAAGGTCCAACACTTGTAAAAGTGGAAGCTCGTCAAAAAATAAATAAAAAGAAGAAACTTGAAAAAACACTTGAAAAGTATGATCATGACACCTTTCGTGAAAAATCGAAAAAATTAGCAAGTAAAGTATCAAAAAGAGGATTACCAGTATTGAAAAAAGAAGATATATTAAAAACAACAAGTTCATCAGATGATGATATTGTAAATGGTGCTTCACCAATAAAAATATTTGATAATTTTGGTGAAGGTACATATAAATAAGATCTCAGTGTATAATTTTTTTAAAAAATTAATATTTATATAAATAAAAATGCAAGCACAAATTGTTAGTTCACCAATAAGTGATAAAAGATATAGAGTACTTATAACTAAAAAAAAATCACTTCTTCAAATTAAAGATTTTGGTAGTTCAAAACATGAGAATTTTACAATGCACAAAGATATCGAAAGAAAAAAAAGATACATAGCTAGACATAAAAAAAATGAGAATTGGACTAAAACAGGATACAAAACAGCTGGATTTTGGTCAAGATGGTTGTTATGGAATAAACCAACACTTGAAGAAAGTGCTAAAGATATAAAAGAAAGATTTAATATAAAAGTAAAAATACTTGAACAATAATTTTTTTTGTATAATAAATGGAATTCGAAGGTTTATCCCGTAACCAATTACTAAATCTCGCAAGAGAACATAACATAAAAGGTGTTTCAAAAATGAAAAAAGAAGAAATTAGAAAGAGACTTGTTGCTAATAAAGCTGCAACTGTAATTGAAAGAAACACACAACCTAAAATTAAGAATGCATCACCGCAAAGAAAAAGGGTTTTTGCAAAAGCTAAAGTTTTAATGGGTGAAGGTGTACCAAGAGGCGAGGCCTTTGCGAAAGCTTGGAAAATGGAACGTGAAGGAAATTTATAATTTTTTTACAAATTAAAAAATATTTATTTATAATAAATAAAAAGACATGGGAACACCTGGACAATGTTTCAGAACTACATTGTTATATGTAGATTCTCAAGATATTACAGTTGGTGATGTTAACAATTTTAAAGTTTACACCAATAATTCTGGTATATCTGATGTACTTGAATATGCAGTTCAAGATATTACAATTCCTTTTACTTGGAATACAATTCGAACTGGAAGAGATACAATTCAATGGACTGCTTCAGTTGATGGTGTTTTAATTATTTCATTAAATCCAGGTAATTATACTGCAACTGACCTTGCAACTGAATTAACAACTGCAATGAATGCTGTTTCAACTGCTGGAACATATACTGTAACTTATGATTCAATTACTCAAGGATTTGATATTACAGTTGCTGGCGACACAATTAGAATTTTACAAACTGATCTTGATGCAAGTAATTTATGGGATGAGTTAGGATTTACGGAACCTTATACTTTGGCAGCAAACACTCAAATTTCTGTTAGTGCAGTTAATATTACAGGTGATAATCGATTATATGTTACATCATCAACTTTAGCAAATACTGATTCTTACGAGTCAACAGAAAATAATTTACTTGAAAAAAGTCTAAATATAGCAACTGCCATTGTTGATGTAAATCCTGGTGGAATTGTTCAAGACAAAAAAAATGAAATGGTTTGGAGACATTGGCCTGATGCAAATATTACTAATTTTGATTTACAATTACGTCATTCAAATGGTGATCTTGTCGACCTTCGTGGAAGATATTGGCAAATTACAATAGTTTTACGAGGAAAATTATATTAATTACTTGAAAAAAAATATTATTATTAATAATATATTCTCATGATTTTAGAAGATATTTTCAAAACCTTCAACAACATCACCAGCTTCTTGTTCTGCACCTTCTGCTACTTCTCCAGCTGCTACTTCAGCACCTTCTGTTGCTTCACCAGCTGCAATTTCACTTGAACCAGCAATTAAATCAGTTCCTATTATTGCCTCACCTCCCGCAATAATACCAGCTGCTGAACCAATAACAGCAATAAATTTAGCCCATTCACCTTTCAAAGCATTCCAAAGATCTTTAAATAAATCTTCAAGTACATCTACAAATAAAATTACACCATCAGCTAAAATTTGAGCAATTGTACCTCCAACTGATCCAGTTTTCGAGTAAATAAGTGCTGTTTCTACTAAAACAGTAAGTACGACTGTAGTTATTGCAGTATCAACTACAATTGTTTTTACTGCTTCAAATGCAGTTTCAATGTCTTTTGCTTTTTGGCCATAAACAATAAATCCTGTAAGTAATGAAACGCCTATTCCTGCTAAAGCAATAATTTCAGCTCTTGTTAAATTTATTTCTGGTGTTAATTGAAAATCAGTTAGTGAAAGTGCTTGTATTGGCATTTCAACTAAATCTTGTAATTCAATGCCTAAACCAGTGAAAATAAAATCAGGATTATTAGCTATTTTATATGTATTTACTAAATATGTACGTGCTTGATCTGCTGTAATAAATCCAGGAGATTGTAAATTAATTTTTGCGAACATACATAAAGTAGTTAATGCTGCAGAAAAATTTAATTCAAGTCCTGGGATAACAGATGTTTGTAATTGAGCTTCAATTCCAGAATAAGTTGTTATTGTTGTGTCTCTAGCAACTTCACTAAATTTCTTTAAGATAGCTTTTTGAATTTCTTGATGACCATTAGCATAAAATAAAGAAATTGTTTGTTCTGGGCCATCATACATCCAACGTAAATCATCATAATCTCTTCCTTTCAGAGCTGCATAACTGTTAACTTGATCGGCTTTTTGTTTCATTAGATTAACACCAGCGATAAAATCAGCATCATACATCGGTGTACCAGTAAGAAACTGTAATTCAATCAATACATCGGTCAATTTTACATTTGAAGCAAAATCTGGTGCTGGTAATGCCTTCCAAATCTTTTCTTCATTATTATCATCATTATAATAAGGAATATCTTGTTGAATACTAAAAACATTATTTCTGTAAAGATTTAATGTTGCATTATTTGGAAAAGGTAATGATAATAAATCTTTATCTGTTACTTCTACTATTCTTGGTGGTCTATATGGAGTAATTATAGACAAAAACTCTTTTTGTGATTGAATAAATCCTGGGTCACCTGAAATTATAGCATCTGCAACAGCATTATAATACCAAGAAAGGTCAGCTGAACCAAAAGCTTCTTCAAGTTCTTTATAATCAGAAATACTGTTATTAAATGTTGTTTGTCTAATATTTTGTGCTTCACTCGTTAATATTGTTAATTGTCCTGTTATTGCAATTAAAGCATTTGCAGTTCCTTCAGAAAGTCCGAAATCTTCCAAGTTACTAACTCTCATACCTGAAGTACTTGTCCAATTATTTGATTTATCTTCAGCGTATATTAATATTTGCAATTGTTGTGCCGATAAATCACCAGCATCACCAAAAGCCTCATCTAATAATTTTTGTAATGTTTGATCAGATGGACCAGATATACCAGATTTAATTTGTGAAACCATTTGATTCCAATCATCACTAAAATTAACTGACATTTTTATGTCTCTTTTGAAAACCACAAAAATTTTAAAAAAAAATATTTTTTTTATTTTATTTAAAATAGTAACCGAAATTAAAAATGGTACTCGAACTTTTACAAAATTCTCCACCCGTCAAGGTCCCACCTGCACTTTCACTTAGTGATGATGATGCTCAAACTATGCAAATCAAATCAACTCCTGTAAGACAAAAATCTGACGTTCAGAATTACAGAGCTGGCGATAAAATCGTTTTTAACATTCCATCTGATTTCTGTGACTTCAGAGAATCTTATGTTGTTCTTTCAGCTGTTATTGATAATCCTGGAGCTGGTTCAACTTATGATCGATTTTCAATGCCTTTTGGAAGTATTATTCAAAGAGCTAGAGTTTACATGGGTTCCACTTTGGTTGAAGATATTGAACAATATGGTGTTTTAAGGGCAATTTGGAGAAACGCTAAACCAAATGATTCTATTAATAATACTTTAGAAGGATCAACTGTTGCTGCTACACGAGCTGCTCAATCAATTGTTTCTCGACAATACATTTTTAAGCTTGAAATGCAATCTTTGGAAACTGTCTTGCCTCTTCACAAATCTTCAATGCCTTTTCGAATTGAATTGACTTTGGGACAAAATGATGCTGTTTTGGAATCTGATGGTGCTAATCCATCTTATCTTGTTGACAATGCTTATTACCATTACAGAGTCATGCAAGTACCTGACGATTATGACTCGCTTCTTGATCAGAAAATTTCAAGTGGAAGTTTTATTGTTCCTTTCAGAACTTATGAAAATTTTGTTTGGAGTAATTTATCTGGTGCTTCAGCTCAAATTGAAATTCCAAGTAAATTCAAGAGTTGTAATAGATTTTATGGAGTTATGAGAACTCTTGCTGATACAACTGATTTAACTGTTGATGGAAAATTTGTGACATTTAACCCAAATGATGTTGATCTTCTTGCATTAAAAGTTGGACAAAGAATTTTTCCTTCAGACAAATATGAACTTAGTCTTGATGGTAACAAATTTGAACTTTTGGAAGTTTTTATTGACACTACTGACAACAGATATCATGGAAGATTTAGATATGGAGATATTCTTGGTGCTGCTACTTGGGCTACTACTTCATTAGTTATGCCTTTTGACCTTAGAGATGATCCATCTGTTGATGAAAATCTTTATGGAAATGGAATTGACACTCAATCAAGTGGATCTTCAATGATCCTTCAAATTACACTTGGTGGTGCTCCTGGTAGTACTCAAGAAGTAAATACATTCACTGAATATGAAGCTGCAATGCAATTCATGTCTGGTGGAAAAGTTAAAGTTGTAATGTAAAGAAAACAAAAAAAAAACTTTAAAAATTTTTATTTATATATAATAAATAAACATGGACGAAACAAATGAACCTGTTCCGACACT
This sequence comes from Thermoplasmata archaeon, assembly GCA_020054495.1. GTDB lineage: Archaea > Thermoplasmatota > E2 > DHVEG-1 > DHVEG-1 > JAGMDE01. The sequence continues at coordinate 5,488 of JAHWGK010000053.1, forward strand.
AAATGAAATTGACGAAATTGAAAATATTCTTGAAGAAGAAGCAAAAAAAGGAAATACTTTTAAAAATAAGAAGAAGAAAAAAGTTGTGAAAAAAAAGAAAAAGGTTGTAAAGAGAAAATCTGATATTCCCGAACCAGGAATTGATGAAGATCTTTATGAAAATCCAATATCAGAACCACAAGTAAAATTACCTGAAACTTCAACTTCAACGCCTAGAAAAACAGCACCAGTAAATTCAAGAAGACCTTCAAATAAACAAGAAACTGTTGCTGAATTAATGAAATTGCAAGAATTAGTTGATGGATATATCCCACAATCTAAAAGTTGGTATATGAGAAAAACTGTACCTCAACTTGAAATTATTTTTGGTGATTTAGTACAAAGAGCAACAAATCAAGCTCAAGGAATTCCAAATCCTCCACCAGGTGACACAAACGGTGTTAGTGTTTCTGGTTCTGACGCACCTGAACAACCAGAAACGCAAATTAATGTGGAAAATGCTGAACCTTATCGTCAACCTCATCAACCAAAAGTAGATGCTGGTTCAACTTTATTTCATTTGAATATAATTGTTTCTCAATTTTGTGAGGCAGTTTCAATTAATTATGAAGATAAACTTGGAACTTCGTTGAAAGGGTTTACTGATGATGTTGTTGCAAAACAAAGAGAACTTGAAAGTATTCTTGCAGAAATTTATGCTGAAAATTCTGAAATGTTAGATCCTATGTTATCGGGAACTAACAAGTACTTTTTGACAATGATTGGTATTGCTAGTCAAAGATTAGTAATTAACAAAAAAAAAAGCCCATCGGGAGAGGAGGATGCTTAAATGCTGATCCAATGGGAATTTTCGAAGATATTTATTTTGGAGTTTATGATTATTGTTTTGAAAAATGGACAATAAATAAATTGAAAATTAAATTATTATTTAACATATATAAAATACTACCATAATTATAAAATGTTGGAAGTATGGAAACCTAACTTTGAAAGGGGTAAAAATTTTAGTATGCTTTGTCTCGCAAGTCGAGGAAGTGGAAAGAGTTATACCACTAAATATTTGTTAGAATATGAGTTACGTGATAAATATGATTCATTTGTTGTCTTTTGTCAATCGCCTGATGAACTTGAAGAATATCGAGAAATTTTACCCGGTAAATTATTTTTTGATGAATTCAAACCTGAAGTCATTAATCGCATTATTGAGATCAATAATAAAAGAAAAACAGATGGATTACCAATGCTTGAAACATTAGTTCTTTTTGATGACCAAATAAGTAATAAAATGAAATATGATGATGATCTTTTACAATTATTTACTCGTGGTAGACACGTTGGTGTAAGTGTAATTTTTATTTCACAAAGTCATACTTTTGCTGCTGCCAGTTGGAGGAATAATTCTGATGTTATTATGTTGTTAAAACAAAATTCAAAACAAAGTCGAGATAGTATTAATGATAATATTTTAATTGGAAGTCTTGACCCACCTGATGATGTTAATGAAAAAAAATTTTACATGAGAATTATGAAAGAATACATTAATCAACCTGGAGATTGTCTTGTTTTAGATTATCGAAATGGTGCTTTCAATAATTTATACAAATATCGAGCACCAAAAAGAGAATATAAAGAAAAACCAAAACCAAAAGATATCACACCACCTGAAGTACTTGAAACTTTACAAGCTAAAACCGAAGAAAAATTAGAATTTGAATTTACAACTAAAAAAGATCTTGATGGTGATGGAACACCCGATCTTGAAACTGTTGAAGAAGTAAGTTTATCGAAAAGTGGATTTTTTAATTTTGGTGGTTTACAAGATTTTTGGAGTGATGATGAATCTGCTGACAGTTGGTAATGTAATTATTTAGTATTTCACATTGTGAAATTTTTTATTTATAAATCTTTCTCTTTTTCTTCTTTCCAAGCTTGACTTAATGCATCTGGATGAGACATTCCTTCATTTTCAGCTCGTATCTGTCTTGCTCGCAATTGTATTTTATTCATTTTTGCTCTTCTTCTTTCTTTCAATTCTTCTGATTCTACTCGTTGTTTTCTCTCTTTTGGTTTTGCAACAGTTTCAAATTTTCCTTTTAAATTTTCAACCTCATCCTCTAATTTTTCAACTCTTGGTATTAATATATTTTTATCGTCCATTTATTTAACATATAAAAAATATTTAATTATATGTTATCATATTTTCCAACATAATTTTTAAAGCCTTCTCTTCCATTTGCTTTAATGTCAGTATGAAAACTACCAACTGGTTGATCCAAAAATTTTGAACATATTTTATCAAATATTTCTGTATTCACTTGTAAATGTGTATAATGTTTTATCCAAAATGTTATGTGACAATGAATTCTATGTTGAGTTTTTCCCCATTCTACAGCTGCTTTTCTATCTGGATCTATTTCTGAAATCATCATTCTATGATGTTCAAGAGATCTTTCAGGTTGTCCTTCTGGACTTGAAAATCTCAAAATTCTTATGAGATTATTTTTTTCTAAAACCCAATCACATAATTTTCTTAGACGTTCTACCATCTCATCAAATCCCGGAGTTTTTCTTGAAATAAATGTTTTATTCGGATTTACAGTTAATAAAAATTCAGAATATTTTTGACCTGCTGGACGAAAAGTTTCATCTTCAGGTAATGAATTATCCAGTAAATTTATTCTTGTCCTACTCATTTTTTTACTCAAAAAAAATATTTAAATTTAATAATAAACAATTTTCAGTTATCTAATTTTGTCACATAATTCCTGTCTATCAACATCTCTCAATAATTGTTCTATTACAAGTCTGAGTAACAGAAAATATTGTCTCTCATTTTCAGTCATAACACTTTTTTATCACCAAGAAAGAAAGTTTTTTGTTTTCACAGATTTTCATTTTTGACAGATTTTTCAAAAATCCAACGTACATACCCCTTTGCCTCAGACACAATTTTTGGTGGTACAGAATTTTTCATCTCAAGTCACACTCAAAATCGTCAGTTGAAAGAACACACCCTCTGAAGAACCTATATAGGAATACTCAGGGATAAATGTTTTAGTACCATCTTGTACCACACTTTCAACTACAACAAATATGTAAAAGTGTGATTTTGGTATGAGTGAAAAAAAGTGGTGCAAACTTTCTGAAAATGAAAAATCCAAAAATTGAAATCCAAAAAGTTTACACCACTTCACCACATTCTGTACCATCGTACCATAACTCTAAATATTTCTTCAAGTGGGTGGTACAAGTGTGGTACAAGATGGTATGAATGGTTCTATTCTCTTCTCATACATTCGCTGATGTCAATCTCAGAAACATATCAAAATAGACTCATATGATGTGACTTTTCTAAAAAAAGTTTGAGAAAATGATTAAAGTTTTTTATTTTTTTATAAATAAATGGTGCGAGGTAGAAAAAAAGTGTTAACTGATGAAGAAAGATTGGAGAGAAAAAAAGAGGCAAACAGAAAATACAGAGAGAAAAATAAAGAGAAAATACAAGAGATTTACAAAAGTGATGAATACAAAGAAAAGATGAAAGTATACAGAAGGAATTGGTACTTGAAAAATAGGGAGAGAATACTTGATGAAAAACGTTTACAAAGAGAAACACAAACAGGAAAAAAATCAAGACTTTCAAGTAAAATAGATGAACTTACTCGTAAAATTGAACAACTCGAACTTGAGAATATAAACACTCTTGACGAGAAATTACAAGAACAAATTTCATCACTCGAAAAAAATTTATGATCAAAAAAAAATACTTAAAGAAAAAACTTTTTTAAAAAAAGTTTGAGAGAAGAAAAAAAAAATTTTTTATTTTTTCTGTATATAAAAACGAACAACAAAAATGTTTCACATCAAACGATCACAAGTAAAAAAAGGCGAAATTTGTAATGTAACCTCAATGAAATTGAAAAAGTCTTATTGGCTAGAACAAGAGGATTACCCAGCATTTCTCAAATGGTACACTAAAGAATTGAAAAAAGGTACTGAGTGGGATTTATCGGTTATGTTAAGGCATACACCTTACACAACTGAAATGGGTACAAGCATTTGTAAAGTTTTCCTTGATTTAGATGATGTGGAAAAAAAAGTTGCTAAGTATGCTGTCGATTGTACAATCGAATGGCTTGAAACATATGTATGCGAAAAAGCAAAAAGTGTTACAAAAATAAATTCTGTGAAAAATAATAAATTTCACATTTTTTTCAATGATGGCTTGAAAAGAAGAATCGCCATTGCACAACCTTTCCTGAAAGAGTTATGGAGAGATGTTGAAGAAAAAGTACAAAAAAAATATCCTTCAGATGAAAAAATTGTTGACTCTGTCACTGCACTTAGAATGCCTGGTGCAATAAAAAAAGAAGGAAAAGAAGCTGGATACTATCCACTCAAAAATATTACTTTAAAAAATGTTATGAAAGATTGTCCAATTTACCTTCCAAAAACAGATTTTCATTACAAAGTTGATGATGAAATTGTACATAAAATAAATAAACGGGAAGAAGATAAGATGGAAAATATGAGGGAAAAAGCTGAAAAACAAAAATTAAAATCTCATCAAACACTAAATGAATTTGAAATTGAAGAAAGAATAGAATTTATTTTACCTGTAATTATTGGAGCTGGATTATGTGATAAAAGAGGTGGTTGGTGGTCAACAACAAAAGCTTGTGCTGAACATGGATATCCACTTGATAAACTTTGTAATTATTTGTCGATTCTCGATAATTCTGATGAAAAAGAAACAAATGATGCTTACATGAGATACATTAATAATCCACCTTTTAATCCATCACAAAAAACAACAATTGGTACATTACTTTTTATGCTGGAAAAGGCAAATAAAGAAAAATATGAAGAATATAAATCTTTGTATTTTCGACCTGATGAAGGAGGTGACTATGTCCCAAAAGAAATTTTTGAAAATATTTATAAAGATGACAAAGGTTTCGCAAAAATTATTGAATTTATGATGTCAGATGATATTGCAATCACTGATATTAAAAAAGGTGAAGGATATTTTTGGAATCAAGAAACAAAATTATGGGAAGAAACATCACTTGAACATTTAAGACCAAATTTAATGGATTGTCTTGAAAAATCTTGTGAAGCATACCTTCGATATCTCGAAAAAAAACAAGTCGAAGAACAAGAAATAAAAGCATTCAAAACGAAAATTTTAAGAAAAAGTAGAACTGCAAAATGTTGTAATTCGGCATTCTCTGTTGCTAAAAGTTTATTATTCAGAAAGGGTTTTATTGAAAGACTAAATTATTCTGTTAAAACATTGGCAATTCCAGGTGGAAGAGTTTTACATCTTGATACACTTGAAATTAGAGACAGAACAAAAGAAGATTACTTTTCATATGAAACTAATGTTGGTGTTGGTGATGCTAATAACGAAAAAGTTGTTAAATTCTTTTCAGATATTCACCCTGACGAAAATGTAAGAGAATATTTTAGACAACTTGTTGGTTACTCATTTAGTGGTTCAACAAGAGAAAGAATTTTACCAATTATTCATGGACCAAGAGCAAATGGTAAAAGTGTATTTTTAAATATGCTCGATAGAATTCTTGGTAATTATTCTGATACTGCACCAAGAGATGCAATTACCAAAAGTAGAAATAATAATCGTCACCAAGGTGCTGCGACACCACATTTAATTCCATTTGTTGGAAAACGATTTATGTCATGTTCCGAAACTGAAGAAGGTGATAGACTCAATGATGCCTTTTTAAAGTCAATGACAGGTAATGATCCAATTTCAGCAAGAGCGAATTATGGTGAACAATTTACATTTTTACCAACAGCAAAGATATTTTTGGTTACTAATTTTAGACCATCATTTGATGCAGAAGATGCTGCAATGGTTGAAAGAATTAGATATATTCCATTTGATACTGTTTTTGTTGAAAATCCAAGTAAAGATAATGAAAGAATTCGAGATACAAATTTTGTAGAAGATTTAATGGAAAATCATTTACCAGATGTTTTTGCCTATTTTTTACAAGGATCAAAACAATATTGGAAACAAGGAAAATTATTTGTACCAGAAACACTTGAAACAGCTAAAAAAGATTATGTTGAAGATCAAGACCTTGTTGCTGAATTTATTAACGAAACTTTACAAGCAAGATCAAATTCACAAGTACTTTCATCAACACTTTATAGAGAATATTATTCAGATTGGTGTAGAGAAATGGGTGAAGATAGATTCACAATGAGAAGATTTATGGCTAAATTAAGAAAAATGGGATATAACACTAAAAAAAGCGGTTCAAGAGTTTACCTGTTAAATGTTGAAATTATTCAAAGTGATGAAGAAAAAGATGCATTTGATGAAGATAATAAAATTATTGAATAATATGTTTCTAAGAGAGTGGCACTTTAGACTCACTTTTACAATTATTTTTTCAAAAAAGAAAAAAATATTTTTATTTTGTGTATAATAAATGAGAGACGATCAAAAAATTAATTTCGGAAAATATCGAGGATTGACCTTTGAAGATGTATATCAAATTTCACGTTATTGTGATTGGGTAAGGTCATTACAAGAAACAAAAGGTAAAATGGAACAATTACAAAATTATATTTTTGCAATGGACCAATTCAATGAAGAAATGAAAGAATTTAGAAAGTAAATGTTAAATTATATTATTTTTGAAAATAATAATGAAGTTACAAATTTTTTATCAAGTACTGCAAGTATTATCAAAAAAAAGCCCACCCCAACCCACATCATGTACAACGCGTCAAGAACCAAAACCGACGAGAGAAAAATATTTTCAAGTAACGAATTGTATCATGATTGTTCCTAGTAACTTTTTTTTAATTTATTGAGAGGCACTAGATCCTGTGGCTTGTGGCCAAACAGCATCATAAGTAAGTTTTAGACCTTTACCAACAAGAATATCTTGTGTTGCTAACATTAGTGCATTCATAAATCCAGCATCTTTTGAAGATCCTCCAGTGGCTCCATCAACTTCAGCGTTTTTCTTTGAAATAATACCAACAGAATCCATTATCCAGAGATATCCAGCAGTTCCAAGAATTTCTGAAAGTGCACCTGTTACTTCAGCTCCAATATTATTACCGGCAAATCCAGCGAGTAAAAGTTCTAAAGTATTTGCAAAAGTGTATTGATAAGCAGCGTCAGCACCTGCAACAACTAAAGATTTTTGAAATGATTTTAATTGTCCTTTTGTTAAAAATTGTCTTGTCAAATCACCTGTTCCGGCGTAAAAAACAGCTTCCATTTTTGGGTCTGTAAATCCTGGCATTTTTTGTTTTGCGTATTTATTTATATACGAAAAAAAAATTTTTAATAAAAAAAAATTTTGGATAAAAAAAGATGACATGTACAAAAAAAACAATCGATGGAATTTTACGTGTGGATGCTACTGATATTGATTTTAATGGAGACGTCGAAGTGGATAATCTTACCGTTAATAACGATGCAACCATTGGGAACGATGTATCCGTCGGAAATGATCTCACTGTTACAAATGACTCACAAATAGATGGAATTTTAAGAGTCGATGAAATACGTCCCACAGGGGCAGGACCACTTGTTATTGACAGAAATACAACACTTTTCACACCAGGCACTAACGTTGAGTTTCATATTGGTGATTCAAATCCACCTTTACCAACAACTGACTGTTTTGTTCATGCTGAAGGTAATGGTGATGTATTAATTTTAACAAGTGCCGGAGAAGATGGTACAGGAGAATCATGTATTGAACAACAATGTGAAACTAGAGAAGTTGCATTTAGTACTTGTATTTCGGATACAGTTGAAGATGTTGTTATGGAAGCTAGTACACTAAACACTCATCCAAAAAATGACATAATTTTTAAAGTTGGCGGACAATACGCAAGTGTTCCAGCTCTTGATGATAAAGCCGTT
>JAHWGK010000054.1 GCA_020054495.1 Thermoplasmata archaeon
TTCTAAGAGTTTTTCATACATTCATTGGATTTAGTGTAATAAATTTGGAAAAAGGTTTCTACATTCCGAAGTACTGAATGATGGAAAACTCTTAAATAGTATTATGCCAGCATCGTACTTATACAAGGGTTTTCCCCTATCTCATATATTTACCGACAAACTCATCAACCTCAGGTATGCCACCTTGCAGAATGATGTAGCCGTTATGCGGTTCTCTCTCAGTGATTTCGCCTGCAATTGGCGTTAGCATTATCTTTTTTACTTCTTCTAAATTACTGGTGTGACCTAACGCCCAGGATAGTTTCATGTATGCAACTTCAGGCAACATGTTCTCTGCAGGTACCACACCAATCTTTAATAAATCACGTCCTGTATCATAAACATACATCTGAACATAACCCCATAATGTCTGAACTGTCATGTATACTGCGATTCCTTCGTCAATTGCACGCTTTAAAGGTTTATACAGGGGCTTATTTACATGACCTAATCCCGTACCAGCTATCACTATGCCTTTATATTTATGATCAATAAGTGATTCAATCATATCTGGCATCATATTTGGGTAATAGTAAACGATTGCTACTTTTTCTTCAAATGCTGTGTCTATTGTTACATCTCGATCTTTTCTGCGTTTATTATAATCTTTTCTTAAATATTTGAATTCCGTGGAGGTTACAATTCCTAATGGTATATCGCCAATAGTTCTGAAAGTACTTCTATAGCTACTGTGCATTTTCCGAACGCGTGTGCCTCGATGTAGTAAATTATATTGATCACTCGTTGGTCCAAACATACATACAATTACCTCAGCAATATCGCAATATGCTGCAGCCCTTGTGGAATTGATCAAATTAAGTGCGGCATCACTTGAAGGTCTGTCCGACGACCTCTGTGAACCCACTAACACTATAGGCACTGGTGGTTTCTGAACCATGAATGATAATATTGCTCCGGTATGGTGCATAGTATCTGTACCGTGACCAATGATAATGCCGTCGACTCCGCTCTCTATCTCTTTACCAATAGCCTTTGCAGTTGTTATGTACTGTTCTGGACCCATATTCTCACTGAAAATACCATATAATTTTTCGGTCTTTAAATTGCAAATACCCGCGAGTTCCGGTACAGCACCGTACAATTCACCAGGGGAAAACGCAGGAATAACAGCTCCAGTACGATAATCTAACCTTGATGCAATTGTACCACCAGTTCCAAAAAGTGTAACATTAGGTTTTTCTGAACTTCTTGGGAATTCTGATTCCGGAATTTTATAATGCCCCTTTTTATATCCTACTTCTCTTGCTGATTTAATCGAGTTAATCTTTATACCCACGTTATAGCCATTATGAAGTTTTAATACGATGTGTTGGTCATCTTCAGTTTCTGCTCGTGGAAGAATAACACCCTTGAATATGCCTCGAGTTGATTTAATTATTACATCACTCCAGACTTTTACACCTAACTCTTTAAGTTTCTTTTTTGCAGCCCCACGATAGCCTTTGTACATATCTTCTTCTGCCACTCTGACCACCTTATTGATAATGTATAAATACTTACAACTAATTTTTGGATTTTTATTAAGAAGGGAATAAGAATGGGCTATAATATACATAGGTTATTCCCGAATTTCACAAGAACATTACTTTCCATTTTAACCATTGATTATAAAATCATAGAAATATATTGCAATTTACGTAATATTTAGATAATAGATGTAGTATTCAGCCCAAGCAATGTCAAAAGAATTAACAGATAACGAAGAATACTATCGAAAGTTAGGTTTAAAATGCGGGTTAGAAATTCATCAACAATTAAAAACAGAGAAAAAATTGTTCTGTCGCTGTAAAGCATTACTGCACAATGATGACCCTAGTGCAGTAATCTTGCGACACATGAGACCTACACTTTCAGAGCTAGGTGAATATGATGGTACAGCGTTAATGGAATTCAAAACTAAAAAGAACGTAATTTATCAACTCTATGATGATACAGTCTGCACCTATGAGATGGATGATACACCGCCTTTTCGCCTAAACCAACAGGCGTTAGATATAGCTCTTGAGGTCGCTCTTTTACATAATTGCAGTATTGTAGATGAAATTCACATTAGCAGGAAACAATATTTAGATGGTAGTATCCCCACAGGTTTCCAAAGGACGGGGATTATTGGTATTGATGGATGGATTCCTTATAAAAATAGAAAGATAAGAATTATTCAACTTGGATTAGAGGAAGATGCATGTAGAGAAGTAAGTGATGTTGGGCATAAAATTATATTTAAAACTGACCGGTTAAGTATACCACTTGTAGAGGTTGTAACCTATCCAGATATTCGAACCCCTGCAGAGGCTGGTGAAGTCGCTAACTTTATCGGAAGGCTGCTGAGATCTACCGGTAAAGTGCGAAGAGGTCTAGGTAGTGTCCGCCAGGATGTAAATGTGAGTATTGGTGGGGGTACGAGGGTTGAGCTTAAAGGGATTCCTAAACTTCAGTATATAGCTAAAGCAGTGGCTAATGAAGCAAGAAGACAAAAGGCTCTACTTGATATCCGTGATGAACTGAGATTGCGTGGTATTACAAAAGGAACTTTTCAGAGTGAATATCAAAATGTTACATCAATATTCAAAAATTCAGGATGCAAACGGTTTAAAGAAGTTATTAAAAACAAAGGTAAAATCTATGGAATAGTACTTCGTGTTTTTGCAGGTATATTCGATAAACCTACACAACCAGGTAAAACCTTCGGCGATGAGGTTGCAGGCCGTGTGAGAGTCATCGCATGTCAAGATGTAATGCCAAATATTGTGTATAGCAATCATTTTGAAGAATTTAGTCTAAGCTCGGAAGAAATAAATCAGTTAGAAAAGCTTTTTAATGTCAAATCAACAGATGTTATAGTATTAGCTTGGGGCGACGAAGCTGATGTTAAAACTGCTGTAAGCGAAATCAAAATACGGGCAGTGGATGCAACGAGTGGAGTACCTTCAGAGACCAGACAGGTATTTCCCGATGGTACAAATGATTTCGAACGGATCTTACCCGGGCCAAATAGGATGTATCCTGATACGGATTCACCGCCGACACCAATATTGGAAGAACATTTAGAACATATTAGGAAGGCTTTACCAGAACGCATATGGGATTGTGAAAAAAGATTAGAAAAACTTGGACTTACTGAACCACTGGTAAAGTCTCTTAGCATATCCCGAAATTTAAAAGTATTTGATAAAATAGTAGAAAAGTTGGATGTAAACCCAATACTTGTAGCTGTGACTTTAGAGGAAAAACTGAAGTGGTTACGAAGAAAAGGTAAAAATGTGGATTTAATTTCAGATGAGAGCTTATATCAATTGTTTGAAATGTTAAATGAAAACAAATTTAGTAAGGAAGCAATACCGACCATTTTGGAGTTTTTGGTAGATAATCCTAATAAGACTGTAAAGAAGGCAATTGCAGAATTAGATATAAAATCCATGTCTATTGAAGAATTACAAAGGGTCGTCGATGAAGCATTAACTCGATATTCTAACCCTAAAAAGATTAGTAGCCCATTTAAAATTACTATGGGTGAAGTTATGAAGATTGCTCGAAATAGAATGGATGGTAAATTGGTAGCAGAAGTAGTGGAAACTAAATTGAGGACATTTATTGATGGGTAAAACCCCAAAAAATAGGCTTTTAATATTATTAGCCCCGTAGTGTAGTGGTCAACATAAGAGACTCTGGATCTCTAGTCATCAGTTCGAATCTGATCGGGGCTGTTTTTTTAATCACTTGACTATAAGAGTATCAGATAAAGCAATACAAATTTGACAAACAATCCTTAATACTTAGATTAGCAATGGAGACTTTTTTATCCAATTTATCCTATAGAAAGATATATAATTACCTTATTTTTTATCGTTTATCCTATGACTAAGGTTGATATTAAGCAATTAATAAAAGAAAACAACATTAAATGGGTTCAACTTCATTTCACTGATATTATTGGAAGACTCCGCGTTCTCCATATGCCATCTGATAGATTTTTAGATGGTAAATCTAAAGATGGTGTTGGTTTTGATGGTTCTTCTGTTGGTTTTGCATCTGTTGAAAAATCAGATATGTTGGTTCTACCTGATGAGAGTACTTTTCTTGTGCTTCCTCATGAGAAAAATGAAGCTCGTATAATTGGTGAGATTTATGATGCTTCTATGAATGTTTTTCCAGCGGGTCCTCGTCATATTTTGAAAAAAGCGATTAAAGCTGCAGCTACTCGTGGTTTTGATGAGATAAAGGTTTCTCCTGAGATGGAATTTTATGTTATGGCTGAGCATGATTCGCATGAGGATAGGATTATTGAGCAGCAGGGTTATTTTGCTCCTCCATCGTTGGATGAGATTAAAGGGTTTAGGAAAAATCTTTCTGAAATGTTGTCTAATAGTGGTTATAGGATTAAGTATCATCATCATGAGGGTGGTAAGTGTCAGCATGAGGTTGAGATCAATGCGGTAGATGTGCTTTCTGCTGCTGATTATTGTGTTTATTTTAAGTATCTGGCTCGTGAGATTGCTCGTATGTATGATTTACTTGTCACGTTTATGCCAAAGCCGATTTCAAATGATGCCGGTAGTGGAATGCATGCTCATACCTGCTTTTATAAAAATGGTAAGAACATGTTTATGGATGAGCATGATGAATACCGTCTGAGTCAAACTGCTAGATATTTTATAGGGGGGATACTTGAACATGCTCGTGGTATAGCTGCCATTGCAAACCCAACTTTGAATTCTTATAAACGTCTAATCCCAAATTTTTCAGCTCCGATTTATATTGCTTGGGCGCAACATAACCGTAGCACTCTTATTCGTATTCCTGCTCGTAAGAATGTGGATGTTGAAGTTCGGAATCCTGATCCAGCTGCCAATCCATATCTATTGTATGCTATGCTGATATATGCTGGTCTTGATGGCATTAAGAAAAAGATTGAGTTTGAACCAATTGAAAAAAACATTTATCAGATGAGTGAAAGAGTTAAAGATTTAGGAATTCAAAAGCTTCCTACCAATTTGAATGAGGCTCTTGAGGCACTTGAATCCGATGAGGTTTTATGTAAGGCTCTCGGGGAAGAAGCAATAGATTTATTTGTCAAGTATAAACAGAAGGAATGGCAGCAGTATATTGGTGAGACAACAGATCTAGAATATAGATTATATTTCCATTGTTAGTTTTTAGACGGCTCTGATGGGTTGAGAACATACTTTTCGAAGGAGTTCCGCTCGAACTTTTATAAAACAATGAAAGTTTGATCAAGAATTAGATACAGCGTTTTCCAGGAATCTTCGGGAAAAGAGTAGTTTCTTCAATTCTCTTTAAGCCACAGATGTAACGCGTCAGTCGTTCTATTCCTATGCCAAACCCAGCAGATGGAGGTAGATCATCTTTTGCTAATGTAAGATACTCTTTGAATTGTGAGGGCTTCTGTCCTTTTTTAAGTATTCTTTGTTTTATTCGATCATATTTGTATTCACGTTCCCCGCCGGATAAGGCTTCGCCATAGCCTTCAGGATAAATAAGATCCATATCTCGTAGTACACCAGGTCTTTTAGGGTCTTCTCCGTCGTAAAACTCTCGATTCGTTAAAGGAAAGTCAACTATCCACACAGGTTCTTTATGTGTTTTTGAAATTATTTGCTCAAATTCTTCTCCATATTTTTGGTATGCGTCTTTATATTTAATTTGTTTAAAAGGAGCCTTTGGTAATGTTAGTTCCCTTCCTAGTATTCTTAGTTCCTTTTTAAAATTCTTTTTTACTGATTTTATAACTGATATAAATAACTCTTCACACAACTTCATAACGTCTTCTCTTTTTGCATCTTTTATTTCCAAATCCAGCTGCGTAAATTCAAATAGATGTCTTCCAGTGTTTTTCCGTTCCAATGATTCTAGTCTTACATTAGGTGAAAAAGCGAATATTTTTTCTAGTGTACGTAAAGCTATCTGTTTATGAAAAATCATGCTTTGAGTTATACTATATTTTTTTCCGTAACAGTTTATATTCGTAGGTGCTATAGGGTGATTTAAAGGGTCAGTTATGGGCGATAATATTACTGACGAAATTTCTATAAAATCCTTTTTTCTTAACTCTTCGCCTAGTGTCTTTCTTATATCGCTTTGAATTTTTAATACACCTTTCAGTTTTTCAATGTCTTCGCTTTTCATACAATAGCATTTGCATACCATTCTATATAAACATAATGTTTATTTTTTTGTCAAAAATACGAAAAAAAGCAAATTTTAAATAATATTATCGACATAATGACAATTATGATTGATAAAAAAGACAAAATCATCCTCACCGAATTGAAAAAAAATGCAAGAAACTCTACAAAAAATATTGCAACAAGAGTAAAAATACCAAGAGTAACCGTCCACGATCGAATACAAAAGATGATAGAAAGAGGAGTCATCAAATCGTTTAACGTCGCAATTGATTATAAAAAAATCGGGTTCTCCTCAGAAGTATTCATCTTTGTATCATTTCTTCCAAATCCTGAGGTTTCCCAAAGGCAATTAGCAAAGCGTATTGCAAAACTACCTGGAGTATCTGAAGTTCATATAATATCTGGAGAATATGACTTACTTCTTAAAGTAAGGGGGAAATCTCTTGAAGAAATTGGAAAACTAGTCATAGATAAATTAAGACAATTACAAGGAGTTGGTAGAACACTTACATGTGCATGCTTCGAAACAGTTAAAGAAGAAATATAAGTAATAAATAACCAAACAATAACAAAGATAAATTGAAAGTCCCTAAAATAAGCTAATCATGTGAATATTTTTAACGCCCACATCGCGATTCAAACCCTTATTTGGGACCATTTTATACATGTTTTCTTCTGTAAACTCAAAATGTAAAATTATACCAAAAATATTTTAAGATTTCTACCATTATAATTCACAATAATTATATTGGGGATTCAACGTTATGAAAAAGGTGAAAAATGATGGGAGATAGTAAAACAAAAAAAGTTGCATGTTCTCACTGTAAGAACGAAATTACCGTTCATGGCATATCAGGGGAAGCAATAGAAATTACATGTCCAAAATGTGATACGAAAGGTATTTTTGCATTTCCGGAAGAAAAACCGGTGTCGAGATCAACAACTGGACCTGTTGCAATCGAAGTAAATAACCTAGAATTCACATATCCGAAATCTGATAAAAAAGCAGTAAATGGTGTTTCATTTGGAATAAAAAAAGGAGAAATATTTGGTTTACTTGGACCAAACGGTGCAGGAAAAACTACCACCCAAAAAGTAATAATTGGGCTTTTAAAACAATATTCTGGAAATGTAGAATTATTAGGCAAAAACCTAAAAGACTGGAAAACAGATATTTACAATAGAATCGGAGTAGGTTTTGAACTCCCTAATCATTATCAAAAACTAACCGCACTTGAAAACCTTGAACTTTTTGCATCATTTTATCGCCGAAAAACAATAGCTCCTATGAAGCTTTTAGAAATGGTTGAACTTGAAAAAGATGCAAACCAGCGTGTTGCAACGTTTTCTAAAGGAATGAAATCAAAACTTAACTTCGCACGATCTTTAATTAATGACCCTGAAGTTCTTTTCCTTGATGAACCAACAACAGGTCTAGATCCAGTTAGCTCACGATTAATAAAAAACATAATACTCCAGAAAAGAAAGGACGGAAAAGCGATTTTTCTAACAACTCATAATATGAACGATGCAGATGAACTATGCGATAGAGTAGGGTTCATTGTCGATGGAAAATTAACATTAATCGAAAGTCCAAGAGAATTAAAAATACGACATGGCAAAAAAATTGTAAAACTGGAATACCTAAAAGATGGTGAATTGGAACGAGAAGATTTTGATTTAAAAAATCTTGCTGATAATAAAAACTTTTTAAGTCTTTTAAGAACAGGAAATGTTCAGACAATTCATACAGCAGAAGCTACCCTTGATGATATATTTATTAAAGCCACAGGTAGGCAGCTGAAATGAGCAATCTTAAAAATATGCTTAGATGGGAATTCACACTTCTTTCTAGATACAAGATTATTCATATTTCAATTCTAAGTGTAATTTTATATTTTCTTACGACTCAAGCTGTTCCTGATATGAATATGCCAATTTTTCATACAATGCTGTTATTTTTTGACCCAGCAATAATTGGTATTATGTTTATAGGCGCGCTGGTTTTGTTTGAAAAATCAGAAAATGTGCTTCAAGCTTTAGTAATAACCCCCATGAAAGTAGATGATTATCTTTTATCAAAGATAACATCACTAACAATTCTTTCAGTAATCTCTGCAGCAATATTCGTGACCCTGTTGAATATTTTTAGCGGTATTGATTTTAACATACCATATCTAGCTATAAGTATAATCCTTACATCAGTTATGCTTATTCTCCTAGGATTTATCCTAGTCTCTCGTGTAAACAGCATTAATGAATACTTACTTGCGATGTTAGTTGCATTCCTAGGACTACTTTTTCCTCCAATGCTACATTTATCTGGGCTATATGAAAATGTAATATTCTACTTATGGCCTACACAAGCATCATTTACTCTCTTTACCGGTGTTTTTAATGCTGCTAGTCTGGAATTATGGGAAATTGCATATGGAATTGGTTATCAAGTATTATGGATCGGGTTATTGTATTTCCTTGCAAAAAAGGCATTTTATAAGCATATAGTATTGAAAGGAGGATAAGAAATATGGTTTATATTCTCAAACTTGCAGTTAATGACTTAAAAAACGTTATACGGGATCGCATGTTTGTTTTTTTATTCTTTGCTTATCCAGTTATGTTAATTTTAGTTTCAAGGATAATTGTACATTTGATCGCGCCAAGAATTGGAAATATGTTTCCCCTAGCAGCAAACTTTTCAGTGCTTTTCATGTTTTTTACGATAGCGATTCCAATGATTTTCAGTTTCATTGTTGCATTTTTAATACTGGATGAAAGGGACGAGCATTTACTAACAGTTCTACGAGTTATGCCTATATCAAGAAATAGCTAT
This sequence comes from Thermoplasmata archaeon, assembly GCA_020054495.1. Classification (GTDB taxonomy): domain Archaea; phylum Thermoplasmatota; class E2; order DHVEG-1; family DHVEG-1; genus JAGMDE01. Next base: position 9,040 of record JAHWGK010000054.1, read on the forward strand.
CTAATATATCGTATGTTTTTTATGTCACTTTTTGCCTTTATAGTGTTACTAATATTTCCTCTACTCTCAGGACTTGTAGATGGCACACAATTTTCATACCTGGCGTATATTCCAGTTGCTATATTGTTTGCACTTTTTACACCATTTCTTGCGTTACTGGTAGCTTCATTTGCAACAAATAAAGTACAAGCTTTTGCTATTTTCAAAATAGGTGGAACGGTATTTATGCTTCCAATATTTGCCTTTTTCCTCAACCTTGGTAATCTTAAATACATATTTAGCCCAATTCCAAACTTTTGGTCACTTATGTCACTTGACTCTGTAATTCAAAATGGGACACTCGACATTGTCCATTTAGGGATAGGATTTGTATTTCATATAGCATTAATTGCAGTGCTATTTTACATCTTTAACAAAAAAAACTAACACTGCCAATTTTTCTTAAATTTTCTACTATCTTTTTATATGGGAATCTAAATCCCCTTTTGGTGAGATTATGAATTACGTCATTGTTTATTGGTCAAGATATGGGAATGGTAAGAAAGTTGTTGATTACCTGGCGGGAAAACTGAATGAGAAAAAGGGAGAGGTGAAAATTTTTAAAACTGACGAAGCAGACCCTACTGCCATGCCTGAGGCAGATCTTTATGTGTTCTCTGCTCCAACGGAAGCGTTCAATGTCCAGAAGAACATGAGAAAATTCATGAAGAAGCTCGAGGGCATGGAAGAAAATAAGTATGGCATAATCAACACCCATTCAATGGAGAGAAACTGTCTTCATAAGATGGAGGCGCTCCTCGCTAAGAAGAAGATGGTGAAAGTAACTGGTGTGGACTTTAAAGTTGGAAAAGATGCTAATGCCGGAAACGGTCTTGTTGAGGGCTGGGAAGCAAAGGTTGACGAGTTCGTAGAAAAGCTATAACATTCTATTTATAACGTCTGCATCGGGATGCGAACCCCTAACTTACTAGTATGAAATTAGGTTTTATATCTGTTGATTCTGCAGTGGATATTAATACTTCGAATCAATCTAAATAAAAATTATAGGGGACGAGATTTGAACTCGGTTTTACCGGTAAAAAATCAACGGTTTCTCCTGTTAACTTAATGTTATTTTTTTGTAATTCGAATCTCTATTTTAGAAAATTGAAAGAAAGATAATATTGCTATTACAAAAATTACTATTAAAGCAATTAATGCAGTATTTGCAATCTCAGATTGTATACCATAAACTGGATCATCTGCGATCCTCTTGATGTAAATTCCAATCAATGTCCATATGATAACAGCGCTATATGCATAGTCTTTTCTTGTAACAAGTATTAGTATTGTGATAATTGCTGCAACGATTATTACAAGCATTGTCCAGATTTGTTCGCTTATTCCAAAACCATCCCAACCAATCGTCACTAATGCTGCTGTAATATTTGCAATTGTTGCAACTGTTATCCATCCGATGTATACACTGATTGGAACATGAACAAATAATTTTTCCCTCATTGAGACTTTTTCAATACCAACATTTAATCTCAGATAAATGACAAGCAATGAAATAAAAAGGAGAATCATTGCCAATAGTGATAATACAATTTGTTCATAATGCCATAAAAAAATCCATATTATATTTGCCAAACTTGCAAGTATGAAAAAAATACTGATTTTTTCTAAAAACGGTTTCGTTGTTTTTTCTTTTTTAAAAAGATCTCTTGCCAGATATATTGCAAATAGTATGATTAAAAAATATATGATTCCCCAAATTGCAAAAGTAATACCTGCAGGTACAAATAAATTAGGAATATTATCTGATAATTCTCCAGTATTCTTGCCACCGATTGGCAATATATTTGCTAAACCATTTACAATAATAGTTAGAACAACAGCTATTATAGTTCCAACCTGCAATAGTTGTAATATCTTATTGTTCATCACATTACTCACCTTTTACAAATCTATATCCATTTTTTATGTTTAAAATAACCTAATAGTGAGATGCTCACTATTATTATCACAAGCCACACAGCAGGATAAGCCCAAGGAACTGATAGTTCTGGCATATATTGAAAATTCATACCATATACACCTGCGATAAAAGTAAGTGGAATAAATATTGCAGCAAAGATAGTAAGAACTTTCATAACTTCATTCATTTTATTACTAACACTACTCATATAAATATCAAGCATACCTGAAATCATATCTCGATATGTCTCAATAGTATCAATTACCTGAATTGTATGGTCATATAAATCCCGTAAGTAAACATTTGTTTCGTTCTTGATTAATTTTGATTCCTCACGTAATAAACCATTAATCACTTCACGAAGTGGCCATACTGATTTACGAAGATATATCATCTCACGTTTAAGATTATAAATTTGTTGAAGAATTTTAGGTTCAGGATTTGAAATAACATCTTGCTCAATATTTTCAACTCTCTCCCCGATTTTTTCAAGTATTGCATAATAATTATCTACAATTGCATCGATTAATGCATGGGCTAAATAATCAGCGCCCATCTTCCGAATTCGACCTTTACCTTTACTGATACGGTTTCTAACTGTATCAAAAACATCTCCAATTGTTTCCTGAAATGATATAACATAATTTCGACCAAGAATTATGCTGACTTGTTCACTTCTAATCATATCTGACTTATTATCAATATAAAGCATTTTTAAAACAAAAAAAATGTATTTTTCGAAATCCTCCATTTTTGGTCGTTGATCTGCATTAACTATATCTTCTAATACAAGTGGGTGAATATTAAAACAATTTCCCAGTTTTTCAATAGTTTCTACATCATGTAATCCATCAATATTAATCCATGTAACCGTTGGTTTCTCTTTAAACGGAAAACACTCCTCAACCTTTTTAACCTCTTTTTCCTCAAAATTTTTTTCATCATAGTCGATAACTGTAATTTTTACCTTAGCAGTTCTCTTCTCTCCAACATGAACAAGAGAACCAGGAGGAAGACCAATAGTTTTAGATCTTCTTTTAATAAATCTCGGCATTAAACCTAACCTCCCTTAACATACATAAAATAAATTGAAAGTTAAAAAAGTTTACCAATGATAATTACTAAAAACTAGGTTGCATCATGCTCATCACTGATTTCACCAAAAACCTCTTCAATTAAATCCTCAAAAGTAACAATCCCAAGAATTTTCCCATTTTTCGATTTAACAACTGCCATATGAGCTTTTCTCTTTTGCATCTTCCTTAAAAGATCATCCGCTTTCATTTTCTGTCGAACAAAAAAAACAATCTTCATTACCTCTTTTACACTAATTTTTTCATCCTTCAATAGAGCATCTTTAACATGAGCTATCCCCACGATATCTTTTTTATTTTTTCTATACACTGGAAAACGTGAATGACCAGTTTCTACAGCTCTTTTTTTAAGTTTCCTTAAATTATCATTTTCATGTAAAAAATAAACACTTTTGATAGGAATAAAAACTTCTCTAGTTTCAGTATCATCAAAATCAAAAATTTCATTCACCATATGTTTTTCATCCTTTTTTATAGTGCCATCCTGAACACCGAGATCAAGCATGATTTTAATTTCTTCCTCAGTAACCAATGCTTTTTTACCTACCTCTTTTCCAAGAATTCTTAAAAATACATTAGAAAGAGCAGAAAGTCCTCTTGAAATAGGAGAAAGAACAATAGTAAGAAGATTAAGAGATCTAGACACTCTAAAAGCAAACTTTTCATTATGAATACCATATGCTTTAGGTATTGATTCACCAAAAACTACAACAAGTAATGTCATAATTGCTGTCGCAATTCCAAC
>JAHWGK010000055.1 GCA_020054495.1 Thermoplasmata archaeon
CTTGTCAAAAGTCTTAAATTAGAAAAAACCCTTGTCATGAGTCAATAGAAGCGACATATCTCATGTCCCTACACATTTCTCTTTGGAAATTTACATAGAAAAAGAGATATAAAAGAATAGTTTGAAATTTTGATATAGTAAAAAGTGAATACATGTTTGGATGTTGCTTTCAAAATTTAAAATTTGCCCTAGCTGTCATAGAAAAGTAAAAAAGTCAAAAATAATGATTATTGAAACAGCTGTGGGGACAAAAGCAACATGTTGTGAAAATTGTGTCGTTTATTTTAAAATAAGAAAAAAAATAGATTAGAAAAAACACTAATTAATAATATTTGATTATTTATGTAATGTAGTTGTTGGTGTTAGACCAATCAAATCCTTTAACAAGTTTGATCTTTGGTGATTCACTTGAAGAAATCCAACCATGGATTGGGTACACCAAGTTAGGAAAAAATTGTGTTATATCCCTAGATAATTGAGTAATGGCATGGTCTTCACCAAAATTTTCCTCACTAATTTTATAGGTTTTTTGTTTGGTTATTTCTTCGTCAAGATAACCAAGAGCGTGTATGTACTCATGCAGTAAAACATGGAAACCATATGGTTTGAGTAATTGTGGTTTTGTTTCAATAATTCTTCGGAGTGGTGTTTTATTAAGTACAATGATATTTGAAGAAACTGGATAATAAGCACCAATAAATCCGTTTAAAGAAGAACCAAGTTCTTGTAGTCCAAGCATTAAACCAGCTCTTGAACGTCCTTCGCTTTTTCGAACAGCTTTTTTAACTAATTCAAAAGTTTCAATTAGACTTAGTTCTACTTCAAAATCCTTCATTTTCCCCACATATAATGTATAGTTAACAATTGTTAATAAAGATTCCGGTTTTAGAGGCGTTTTCGATTTTTCCGAATAGGCTTCATACTTAATCGAACAACATCAAGATCAATGTTCCCATGATTATATGCATCAAGAAATGTTTCAGCATTAATACTATAAAGCCGGGAATCGCACATTAGATGATACTCTGTACAAGCAGAGTTTTTTACTTCATCTATTACGTCTCTAGTAATCTCTGAAGTAAAATGAAAATCTTCAGAAAGAAACAGATCAACACCATTTTTCAAAGTAGATACCAAAATGTTACAATCATTTACAATATCTTTCGATTTCACTCCATGATGCTTTTCCATAGAACGTATACAAGCCTTACCAAAAGCATCTGAAAGTAATCGATTTTTAAAATCAATCACTTTTGCATGCGAATGTTTCCAACGTTTTATTGCATGTTTATAGTCATATTCTGAAATACGCCCCCAAATTTTAAGTTGCTCAAGCTCTGAGGCAACTGTAGTAGTAATAAAACATGGTATTCTATCTAGATCTAATAATTTAATTACTATATCAATGGATGACTTATTATGTAAAAGAAAAGATGTGTCAAAAGAAACACTTCTAACCTTCATTAAGCCCATAATTATCATATTGTTTATAAATAGATAAATATTATTAGTTTGTTTGTGAGGAGATAAGTATGGTTTTTGGACTTGAAATTGATGGTGTTTCTGAATGGACAGAGAATTTTTCGCTTGAAGAGATATTAAGCGGAAATTTATCAGGTTTTATATCGTTATTTTATCTGATAATAATGATTGCTATCTATGCTATTGTTATATACCATTTTTATCGATATATTGCAAAAAGAGATTGCTTTAGACCTAGTAAGCGAAAACATACTAAAACTATTGGTTTCTTAAGATATACATTTCTGTTCCCATTTGTAGCAATTCTTTTTTTTATGGGATTTTCTTTAATGTTTATTTTTTTAACTAAAACCGAGGATGTTTCCCCAATTTTTACTACAGCTTTTGCAATAATTATTGCAATTAGAATAACTGCATATTATACTGAAGATCTTTCAAAAGATGTTGCAAAGATGCTGCCGTTCGCAATATTAGGTATATACCTGATTGAACCTACGTTTTTCACACTTGACTATATAAAAGAAAGGATTACTCAGCTGCCAGAAAATATTAATATTATTATACAATTTATTTTGTTAATAATCCTGGTTGAATGGATACTAAGAATTACTCTTAAAATTCGTTATGCAATCTTTCCAAAAAAAGAAAAGCCTCAGCCAGATCAATCTGAATAATTAGAAATATCTTGATACCAATACTTTTAATATACCTTTGTTAAGCTTTTAAGCAAAAGATTTGAATACAAGTATTTCATGTGGGAAATAATCAAAAGCATATCTCAATGTTTTTAGGGGGACAAATTTGAAAAACATAATTATCAAAGGAGCACGTGAGCACAACCTGAAAAATATTAATTTAGAGTTACCAAGAGATAAGTTCATAGTTATTACAGGCATATCTGGTTCAGGTAAATCAACACTCGCATTTGATACAATTTATGCAGAAGGTCAGAGACGATATGTAGAATCATTATCTGCCTATGCAAGACAATTCTTAGGTTTAATGCATAAACCTAACGTTGATAGAATCGAAGGATTATCGCCAGCAATATCAATTGAACAGAGGACAACTAGTAAAAACCCAAGAAGTACAGTAGGAACAACTACAGAGATTTATGATTATCTTAGACTATTATATGCTCGTATTGGAATACCACACTGCCCAGAGCACAATTTAAAAATAGAGTCACAATCTCCTCAAAAAATTGCAAAAAAAATTAGCGAAGATTTTTCCGGCATGATTACGGTTTTATCGCCTATCATTCGCCAAAAAAAAGGAACATATGAACAACTTTTTAAAGATTTAAACAAAGATGGATACTCAAGAGTTAGAGTTGATAAAGCAATATATCGAACTGATGAAACCATAACCCTTGATAGATATAAAAAACATGATATTGAAATTGTAATAGATAGACTAAAAATAAAAGATAAATCTAGACTTGCTGAAGCAACTGAAAATGCTTTAAAAAAAACCGATGGTCTTTTAATAGTTCTCGATAAAAAAGAAAATGAACGTATTTATTCATCCAGGATGGCTTGCCCAAAATGTGGAATGATTTTTGAAGAACTTCAACCTCGTATGTTTTCATTCAATAGTCCATTTGGCGCCTGTGAGAAATGCCATGGACTTGGAATAAGAATGGATTTTGATTCTAATCTTATCATTCCAGATAGAGAACGGTCCATTGCAGATGGAGCATTAAAACTATATAGAAACGCTATGGACGGTTGGAGGACAAAATTCCTAGGATCTGTTGCTCGACACTATGGTTTTGATATTTTTACACCTATTGCAGATTTAACAGATGACCAATATGATGTTTTAATGTATGGATCAAGAGAAAAAATCAGGTTTAATATGATCTCAAGTAGTGGCGAAGCACAATGGTCAGGACAAAGTTTTTGGGAAGGATTAATTCCCCAATCTGAACGTCTTTATAAACAAACAGAATCTGATTATCGGAGAAGAGAACTTGAACGGTTTATGAGAATTTCACCTTGCCCATCTTGTAATGGTAAAAGACTTAAGCCAAAAGTTTTATCAGTTAAAATTTCAAATAAATCAATTATCGATATAACAGATATGTCAATAAAACAGACAATTGTTTTTTTTAAAACCTTAATTTTGTCTAAAAAACAAGAGGAAATTGCTTGGCAAATTCTAAAGGAAATAAAAGCTCGGCTTGATTTTCTTGATAAGGTTGGATTAAATTATTTAACATTATCAAGAAGTGCTGGAACACTGTCAGGTGGGGAAGCACAGAGAATCAGACTTGCAACTCAAATTGGTTCAAATCTCATGGGTGTTATATATATTCTAGACGAACCATCAATTGGACTTCATCAAAAGGATAATAAAAAATTAATTGACACACTGTACAGACTTAGAGATCTAGGAAATACTTTAATTGTTGTTGAACATGACGAAGAAACAATCCGTCATGCAGATCATGTAGTTGATTTAGGACCTGGTGCTGGTCTTCATGGTGGAAAAATTATTGCAGAAGGCTCTCCAGGAGAAATTGAACAGCATCCAACTTCTCTTACAGGAAAATACTTATCAGGAGAACTTCAAATCCCAGTTCCAGAAAATAGAAGAGAATCGAATAAATTTTTACACATTTTTGGTTGCAGGGAACACAATTTAAAGGATATTGATGTTGACATTCCAATAGGTGTTTTAACTTTAATTACAGGAGTATCTGGTAGTGGAAAATCAACACTAATTTATGATATTTTATATCGGGGTTTAATGAGAAAACTACATGATTCTAAAGATAATCCTGGGGAACATGATGCAATTGTTTTTGATGAAAACATTGACAAGATAATTGTAATTGATCAAAGTCCAATTGGTAAAACACCCCGGAGTAATCCAGCAACGTATACAAAGGTTTTTGATGAAATCCGAAAGCTTTTTGCTAAAACACCAGAGGCAAAAAGAAGAGGATACAAACCGGGTAGGTTCTCATTTAACGTTAAAGGGGGGCGTTGTGAAGCATGTCAAGGTGATGGATTAATAAAAATTGAGATGAATTTTTTACCGGATATTTTCATAGAATGTGAAGAGTGTAAAGGCAAAAGATACAACGATGAAACGCTTGAGGTTAAATATAAAGGTAAATCAATTGCTGATGTTTTAGGTATGAGTGTAGAAGAAGCTTTTGATTTGTTCCAAAATATCCCTTTTATTAAAAGAAAATTGGAGACGCTATCACAAGTTGGTCTTGATTATATTAAACTCGGACAAAGTTCAACAACTCTTTCGGGTGGAGAGGCTCAGAGGATAAAACTCACAAGAGAATTATCAAAAAAGAGTACAGGAAGAACAATCTACCTACTTGATGAACCGACAACTGGTCTTCATTTTCATGATGTAAGAAAATTAATTGATGTACTAAATAGCCTTGTTGACAAAGGAAATACAGTTGTGGTAATTGAACACAATCCTGATGTGATAAAATCTGCTGATTATATTATTGATCTTGGCCCTGAAGGTGGAGATCTAGGTGGAGAAATTGTTGCTACAGGAAAACCTGAGGAAATAGTAAACAATGGAAGAAGCTACACTGGCGATATTTTAAAACCTCTTTTAAAAGGAAAGAAAAAATGCTTGATTTAAAAATTCTTCCAAATGAACCTGGTTGTTATCTTTTCAAAGATAAAAATGATAGTGTAATCTATGTTGGAAAAGCAAAAAATATAAAAAAACGAGTTAAACAATATTTTCAAAAAATCGATTTAGACCTGAAAATTCAAAGTATGATTAAATATATCGATACACTTGATTTTTTTGCAACTGATAATGAGGTTGAAGCTCTTGTTCTTGAAAATACTTTAATTAAAAAATACCAACCTAAATACAATATACGTTTAAAGGATGCTAAAAGTCATTCATATATTCAACTTACAAATGAAGAGCTTCCAAGAGTTTTAATTGCTAGAAGAAAAATTGGCAATGATAAATTTTATGGACCTTTTGTTTCTGCTCAAGAAAGAGATTATATTTTACAATTTTTAAAAAAAACATTTGCGCTCAGGACATGTAATAAAATACCAAAGAAAGCTTGCTTGAGGTTTCATATTAATCTTTGTGATGCTCCATGTATTGGGCGGATATCCAAATTAGATTATAATAAAAGAATTGCTAATATCAAATTAATTTTAGATGGGCACACAGAAAAACTTAATAAAAAATTAACTGATGAAATGAATATTTGTTCTAAAAAAAATGATTTTGAACATGCATTAAAAATTCGTAATCAAATCTCAGCAATTAAATATCTAAATGAACGTCAAAATGTTCAACGTGAAAAAAAGTACAATGAAGATATAATAAATTATGAAATTAAAGATGACAAAGTATATCTCATGCTTTTTAACATATATAAGGGAACATTAACTAATAAAAACGAGTTTATTTTTGATTATTATCTTGATTTTATTGAAGACTTTGTTATTCAATATTACTCAGAAAATCCTATTCCTGAGGAAATCATTATTCCAAGAAAATTATCTGATTCAATCGACAAATTTCTTGAGAGCGTCAAAGGTAGTAAAGTAAAAGTTACAACCCCTCAAAAAGGTGAAAAAAAGCAGCTTCTATCATTGGTCGAAAAAAATATTGAAATATCATTTTTTACAGATATAAATAAAGTTGAAACATTAAAAAATAAACTTAATTTGAACGATTTACCAAATGTAATTGAATGTTTTGACATCTCTCATTTATCTGGAACATCAACTGCTGGTTCAATGGTTCAATTTAGAAATGGGAAACCGGATAAGACTAATTATAGACGTTTTAGAATTCGAACTGTTGAAGGAATAGATGACACAAGTGCGATAGCTGAGGTTGTTAGACGAAGGTATAATCGTCTTAAAAACGAAGATTCTGATTTTCCCGATTTAATTATAATTGATGGTGGTCGTGGGCAGCTAAATTTTGCTATTCAAGAACTTGAAAAACTTGATATAAAAATTCCAATAATTTCTATTGCAAAACAATTTGAAGAAATATATATTCCAGGAGGGTTAAATCCTATTAGACTTTCAAAAAAAGATAAAGCATTGCAGTTTATACAAGAGATTCGAGATGAGGCTCACCGTTTTGCAGTAAAATATAATAGACTTCTTCGTAAAAAAGAGTTGATATCTTGAATAAGTTCAAACTTGTTACTGATATGAAACCGAAGGGATCTCAACCTGAAGCAATAAAAAAATTAGTTGAGGGATTGAAAAATAAAAAACAATATCAGACACTGCTTGGAGTTACAGGAAGCGGTAAAAGTTTAGATTATTCAATGCCACTTTTTTTACGTAATAAGGATGGGAATATTATAAAAATAAAAATTGGTGAATTTGTTGAGGATAGATTAATAAATCCAAAAAAAATAAAAGATAGTGAATATGAAGATATCCAAGGTTTTACTATATTATCATTCAATAAAAAAAGTAAAAAAATTGAGGAAAAAAAAATAAAACAAATATCAAAACATAAAGAGAAATATATTTATGAAATCATACTTGATGATAACTCTTATATCAAAGTCACAAAATTTCATAATTGCTACAGATTAAATAACTGTCGATTAGATTTATGTAAAACATCTGAATTAAAAATTGGAGATTATTTACCCACATCAAAATTTTTTATTGAGCCGATTGAAAATTTAGAATATATTAATCTATTAGATTACAATACAAACAATAAAGTAAATATCAATAAACTAATCAGAAAGTTTGATTCAGACTATAAAAAAATATTTGGTTTTTTAAAAAAAGAATTTAAGAATCCCAAGTGGAAATTAAATCAAATTCTAAATAATACAAAAGAAAGAGGAATTACAATTTCTCAACTATATAGATTTCTAGCTTATATGGATCTTGATTTAAAAGATGTGAATTCTTATGTTAAACTTATAACAAAAAAAGAAGATGTTACCTCACCTTTACTAAAGATTGATAGGAATTTTTTAATATTTTCAGGTCTATATTTGGCTGAAGGACACAACACAAAAAAGTATATATTAATTTCAAACTCTAATCAAGGATTACAAGAAAAATGTAAATTATTTTACAAAACTCTGGGACTTTCCTATCATACTAGAAACAAAAACGATATAACTTATTATTCAAAAATTCTTAGTAATTTTTATCAGATATTTGGATGTAAAGCAGCAGAAAAAAAAGTTCCAAATTTTATTTATAACTTATCAAATGATGAATTAGCCATTTTTCTTAGAAGTCTTTATGATGGCGACGGGTGGGTGGAATCAAATTCAGTTCTTATACTCTCTGCATCTAAAGAGCTAATTTATGATGTGAAAAATTTACTTTTACGATTTGGAATAACATCAAGGATAACTTATAAAAAATTAAAAAGAAAATATTATAAGTTAAATATAACTGGAAAAGACAATCTTTTATTATTTCAAAAATTCATATCATTTTCTATAACTTATAAAAAAGAAAAATTATCAAAAACCATAAAAAATAATGCTAATACTAATGTTGATGTTTTTCCAAATTGTTCAATATTTATAAAGGATATTAGGATCAAATATAATCTATATCAAAAAGACATAGCTGAAATTGTAGGATGTTCAAGAAGCTATGTTTCAATGCTTGAATCTGGTATAAGAAATCCTTCAATAAAAAAAATTTTAAAATTATTCAAATGGCTATGTAAAAAAAATAAAAAATATGAAAACTTAATTAACCTAACTAACTTTAATTTTAGAAAAATTGTAGAGATTAGAAAATTAAAAAATTCAAAAGTATACGTTTATGATATATCTGTTGAGGATAATGAAAACTTTTTAGCAGGCTTTGGAAATATTTTTGTTCATAATACTTTTAGTATGGCTAACATAATTGAAAAAATCCAGAAACCAACACTTGTTCTTGCTCATAACAAAACACTTGCCGCCCAACTTTTTAGTGAATTTAAAGAGTTTTTTCCTGAAAACCGTGTGGAATATTTTGTCTCTTATTATGATTATTACCAGCCTGAATCATATATTCCATCTAAAGATCAATACATTGAAAAAGATGCTGATGTAAATCCAAAGATTGAACAGATGAGACTTTCTGCAACTGCATCAATTTTATCTAGAGAAGATACCATTGTTGTTGCTTCTGTTTCTTGTATCTACACTGTTGGCGATCCAAGTGATTATATGTCCCTTGGTTATGAACTAAGAAAAGGAAACAATGTTGAAAGAAGGGGAATTCTTGAAAGATTAATTGACATGCAATACGAACGAAATGATCTTTCTTTAATACCTGGAAGATTTAGAGTTAAAGGAGATACTATAGATCTTATACCTGGATATTATGATAACATAATTAGAATTGAAATGTTTGATAATGAGATTGAAAAAATATCTGAAATTAATAAAATTACAGGTGAAACAATTGAAAATTTGGATTATATTTTTGTATATCCTGCAAAGCATTTTGTAATAGCAGAAAATAAAAAACTCAGCGCAATTGAATCAATAAAACAAGAACTTAGTGAGAGACTTCCCCAGCTTGGAATGCTTGAATCTCATCGTCTAAAGCAGAAGACTTTATATGATATTGAAATGATCGAAGAGACTGGTTTTTGCAAGGGAATTGAAAACTATTCACTTCATTTTGATGGGAGAAAAAAAGGTGAAAAACCATATTGTTTTCTTGATTATTTCCCAAATGATTTTTCAATGTTTATTGATGAAAGCCATCGAACAATTCCACAGATCCATGGTATGAATCATGGGGATTATTCCCGGAAAAAATCGCTAATTGAATATGGTTTTCGTTTGCCTAGTGCATTTGATAATAGACCTCTTACATTTGATGAATTTTCTAAATACATGCGTAATGTTATTTTTGTTTCTGCAACTCCCGGGGATTATGAACTTGGGATTTCCAATCAAATTGTAGAGCAAATTATAAGACCCACAGGTCTTATAGATCCACCTGTTGAAATTAGAAAAACAAAGGGGCAAATTACAGATCTTATTTCTGAAATTAATAAAACTGTTGAACGTGGTGATCGAGTTCTTGTGACAACTATTACAAAACGACTTGCCGAGGAACTGTCTGAATTTTTAGCTGAAAAAGAAATTAAAACTCGTTATCTTCATGCCGAGATTGATACACTCGAAAGATCTGAAATAATTCGGCAACTTCGCCTTGGTAAATTTGATGTTTTAGTAGGAATTAATCTCCTTCGTGAAGGTATAGATATTCCTGAAGTAGGCTTTATTGGAATACTCGATGCTGATAAAGAAGGATTTTTACGCGATCAAAGAAGTTTGATTCAAATTATTGGAAGAGCCGCTAGAAATGTGAATTCAAAAGTTGTACTATACGCAGATAAAATTACACATTCAATACAAATGGCTCTTGAGGAGACAAGTCGAAGAAGATTAATTCAGGTTAAATTTAACAAAGATCATAATATAATTCCGACAACAATTGTTAAACCGGTAAAGGAAAAAATTGTAGAAGTTAAAGATATTAAACATATCCCTAAAAAAGACATTCCAAAAATGATTGTTGATCTCGAGCTTGAAATGAGAGATGCAGCAGACAATCTCAATTTTGAAAAAGCTATTTTTTTAAGAGATAAAATAAATAGATTCAAGCAAAATATTGAGATAAAAAGGTGAAGTTCAGGTTTTATATTTGATGTATTTTTCTTTTATCTGCGTATTCTTTTACTTGTATAAATTCATCCATAGAAACAGATTGGGAAATATCATCATATTCATATGCATGGTACTCAGGTCTATACTGAGCCATGATATTAACAACAGCATTTGGAAGATTGCTGGCAATCCAATCTACAACAGGTTTTGAACAACATTCAAAATGATTGGGCATCACAAGATGACGAACAATCATCATGCTTTTTTCATGAGCGATTTTATGATTTCTTCTGACTATATCTGTGTAGTTATCAACTTTGGATAAGCGTTTTGCACATTCATCATTTCCATATTTAAAATCAGTAAGGTATAAATCAATAATATTATCAAGTAGTTTCATTGTCTCAATAGAGCAATACATATTTGAATTCCAAACTTGTGGAGTATTTTCATTACACAATTTTAAAACCTTAAAAATGTAAAGTAAATTTGGAGTTGGATCGCCACCAACCCAATTAACATTTCTTGCTCCTTGCATTTTTCTTTTTTGAATTATTTCAACTAGTCTTTGTGGTTTAATATTCAATCCACTGCTTGCTTGACTTATATCCCAATTTTGACAAAAAACACAATGAAACGTGCAACCTGAAAAAAAGATTGTATGAGATGGAACAAGAACTCTTTCTTCACCAGTGTGTAAGAATTCAGATGCAATACCTGGCTCTTTTACACCACAATTACCAGATTTCTTTGTTCTATCAACACCACATCTTCTTTCACAAAAACAACAGTTTTGAAAGATCCTGAACGAAAGTTCAATTTTAAGATCAAAAAGAGATTGTTTAGGTTCAACGTCACAAAGTTTCTCATTTTGAATTGATTTGTCATGCTCTTTCCATAACTTACCAATTGATTCAGTTTTAGAAAAAGAGACAGGAATATTTTTACATAGTAAATAATTTGCAGTTCTGTTTTCTTCAAGTATACCAAAGTATTTAGAGAGAAGAGTTCTAGTTACGCTCATTGATATTTGATATGTATCATTGAATTTAAAACTTATATCCAAACTTTTCAATATCTTTTTTAAAGATTTTTTCAATTATTTCTCTTGTTTCGTCATCATAATAATATTGATATGGCTTGTGACTTGATTTTCTTAAATGTGGTAGTTCTCTTTTTTTACCTATAATTTTACATATTTTCTGGAAATCTTCATTAAGACTTTCAAATCTACCGATAAAATCAATAATTATTTCACCATTACCATCTGTTATCCAATCCATCTGAGGAGCAAACATCTTTGGAAAATTGTAATATTTTGGATTTTTTTCCTTATAAGTTAATTTAACCCATTGTTTAAAATCGATATTGTCTTCCTTTATACCTTGTTCATTCCTCCTATATCTATAGTGATAATGGGAGACAACTTTATCCCATGGATTTCTAACAAAAGCAAATTTAAATTTTTTGTTCCAGCGTTTATCACCGAATTTTTTCTTAAGCTCTAAAGCTGGGAGATGTTTTTGTTGAGGTAATCCTAAAGCTTTTTCAATACTACTACCACCTGTTTTGTTAATATGAATAAAAATAAAATTGGTAAAATGTGTAGTATAAAAATCGCTTATTATGTACTGAATGGTTTCTTTTATTAAAAATTTATTTTTATTTTGGTTATTTTTTCCCATTCAGTTCAAGAGGTATATTATGTTTGATATATACTTTTTCCTTAATTAAGGAGTCCTAAAAACATTATATTTTGTCATATTATTTCACCTCCTCTATTTTTATTTCAGCCTCATACTCCATATGTTTTAAAACAAAAATCATAAAAATAGTATTCTGACCAAGTACTACCTGCGTTAATAGATCTCCAAAATGAACCACGAGTATAAGGTGTATTATAGTGGAATCCCCAGCAGTAACCATTGAAAGTGTTTCCACCACTGGTTTTTGCAACAATATAATAGGTCGTTTCAGGTGTGACACTTATGTCAGTGAAATTAAACTCAACCCAATCCATAGCTGATGAAATTTCACCAGCGGTCTTTGAAACCGTGGTTAAATCAGCTCCTGTGAGTGAATCATGAATAGAGACAACAATATCCTCAGGCGGAACACCTTTTTTACCAACAAAGAGTTCCACACGAGTTAGTGTGCTAAGTGTTGGTTTAAATGATTGTGCACACCAACGACTACTATGAAAATCATAATTATATTTATAGCTAGTTTGTTCTTGGTCTAATTGTTCAACAGCTGGTATATCAGTAACGGTTATCATAATCTCTGTTGTATTGGATTTGC
>JAHWGK010000056.1 GCA_020054495.1 Thermoplasmata archaeon
CTTTAAGCTCATCGATTACATCTCCATCCCCATAAGAAACAACATCACCATAAGGAGCAGTACCAAAACCATAATTTAATTTTTTTGTTCGGGTTCTCCACCTTAAATTATAATTGATTTCTAAATAACCAAATCCACTATCACCTAATCCAAGGGTTTCATCTACCTCCACAAATATGTCCATTGTATTAGTTAATTCATCACCCAAACCAAGAGATTCAATCATACGGACATAATCCGGTTGATATGTAACATCACCTAAACCTATCGTTTCAACAATATCTACAAATTCAGGAAGTATATCCCCCAATCCAAGAGATTCAGTAAGAAACATTTTAACTATTGTGTACATACTATCATTAAAACCAATGGTATCAGCAAATGCTTCACGCATTATCATCAGAGTAGAATACCCATCACCCATACCAAGGGTTTCTTCTAAATATTCTATTTCCGGTGGGCCTACAGCACCGCCTACAAATTTTAATACTTTCATAACATCACATTTTTAAGCATCAGGGTCATATTCATCATCACCCAAACCAAGAGTTTCAATTAACTTAGTCAAAGTTTCAACAACTAATTTTGAATCGCCCAAACCAAAAGATTCAATCAATTTAGTCAAAGTTTCAGTGATCGTTTTCGTATCACCTAAACCAAGAGTCTCAGCTATTTTAACTAACATTTCAGTGACTTCTTTTGTATCACTTAAACCAAGGGTCTCAACCAAATTAATAATTATTTCTTCAGTAAACACATCACCCAAACCAAGGGTCTCAGCTAATTGTGCCAATGATTCAACAACCAATTTTGAATCACCTAAACCGATAGCTTCAATTATATTTACATAATCCGGTTGATATTTAACATCTCCCAAACCAAGAGATTCTACAATATTAATTATAGATACATCCTGTAATCTATCACCCAAACCAAGGGATTCTATTAAAAAAGTTAATGTTTCGGTAATCGTTTCTGAAGTACCTAAACCTAAAACTTCCAAAACTTCTTCTACCGAAAGCTCTTTTGTAATATCATCCAAACCAAGAGTTTCAAATATATTTTCATATTCAGGTAATTTATTTTGAATTGATTCAGGAAAATAAGGTAATAATCCATAACCAACTATAGTAATACTTGCCGATGGTGATGAATTAAGATCTATACTAAGATATTGTATCGTGTAAGCTGATATTTTAAAAGTTTGGGTTGTTCCTATCCATGATTCCGGTATTTCGTAATACATGGTAGCATCATCTCTTAAAACAATATAAAGATCATTTTCATCAAGTAAATGTTCTACCTGATCTGTATCTTTATATCCTCTCACAACATTCGTGAATGCGTGATTAACGGTATCAATTCCATGATAATACATTAACTCATTTTCTATCCAGATAGTTCCCTGAGAAGGAAATGAGCCAGATACAGTATCATTATCATAATAGATTATGGTATCATTTAATCCTACATCTTGAGCTAACTTAATAGATGACACAGTTTCATGTATGACAGTCGTAAATTCCCAACTATCTCCCACTTGCCGATATACTCTTGCTCCAACAAAATATCCAGCATCCCCTGATGGTTCTTTAAAGGTAAAATATAATCGATTAAATTCTATGTCCTCTTTTATTTCAACCCGTTCAACATTTTTTGGTACATATGGTTTTGGAAAACCAGCAAAAGAATATCCTTGAAATACAGGAATACCATAATCATGATAGCAATATGGATTAAATTCTTCTAATTCAAACTTAACTTCAAAATCCATTAATTCTTCCATTGATACTATTCTAAACCATTTACCATTCCATCCGGTAATTGGATGACTGACTCCTATTATCTCTCCCATACAAAGGGTCGTTCCCATTAAATCAGTTTCAAATCCACAAACATATCTTTGATGATTCCATTGATCAAGGATTCTTGCAGCCATACGTCCAGCTTGTGTAGCTCTTTTAATACCATGCATTTTATAAAAATCAATTTTTTCAACTTCACCTAATATATCTAATCGATAAGTATCTTCAACTTCAGCAACTTCTTTTATATAATCATTTAACCTATTTCTAAATTCTATTCTAACCTTATTAGGTCGATCTATTTCTGATTTTTCTGCAAAGGTAAAACTACCTTCTTTTATATTATCTTTTTTTATAGTAAATTGTTCTGAAGCTGGAAAACCATATGTAGCATCACCTATTTTTATATAAGTAGAAGTTTGTTCAATTATAACATTCCAATTTCTATATCCTATTTCAGTATTCATCTCTTTTTCTTCAATATAATAAACCATATCCCCTTTCCAGTAATTATCTGGATAAGCTGAAAAATCACCATATATAATATCGCCTTCTTCATATATAATTGATTCTTGAGTACTAACAAATACTGCTGAATCAATTCCAAAATAATGCACAGGTCTTTCATCTGCATTAGGAACTATCATTCTATATTTGCCATTATCCCAACTGGATTCAGAATAAAAATGACAAAGGGATAAAAAACCC
This sequence comes from Thermoplasmata archaeon, assembly GCA_020054495.1. Lineage (GTDB taxonomy): Archaea > Thermoplasmatota > E2 > DHVEG-1 > DHVEG-1 > JAGMDE01. The sequence goes on from JAHWGK010000056.1 coordinate 2,514, forward strand.
TGACAAGAATTCAACACATCATTAAGAGCATCAACAAATTTTATTGGTTGATCATAACATTGAGAAAATGCAAATCTTCGTTCTTTTATATCAATGTTTTCTTTAGGAGTATATATTGTTGCATCAATTATTTCATTACAAATTTCTAAAACATCTGAAAAATTCCAATCATAATAAATACTACCAGATTCACCGTAATCAGCATAACTTGGATCAGAAAGAGTAAAAAATCTAAGAATAACGTCAGGAGGACTTGCATCACATTGATACCATATCCCTGTATTCCAAGAAGAATTATAAAAACCATATCTACATGATTTAGTATATGATAAACCAGAAGGTATTTCTGAATAATTATAAGATTGACCTGTTGCTTGATCTGTTAAATAATTTTTAGCAAGGCAATATAATTCCCCTGCTGGATTTTTTTCTGTAGGAACTGTATATCGCCACATTTCAAATGGGCCTGATCCAAGTCCTGTTCCTGCCATACCTTGATTCTTTTCTATAGAAAAATAAATATCTTCAGTAATACCAAATTTTACAATTTGATAATCATTTTCATCTGGAAAAGAATTCAAATATGTATCAACATACAATGGGCCTGTAGTAATTCCTGGTCGGTAAAGTATTATTTCAATATCAGCAAGATTTAAACCATAATATAAATTTATATTATTAGATATTACTTGTTTATTTGAAAATTGACCATTATTTAATCTAAGAAGATATGTTCCTGACCCAACTCCTCCTCTCAATCCTGGATAACTATCATAAACTCTACAAACCGCATACCAAACATTTACATAAGTATGAGAAGATATATCCCATTCTTTTACCGGAACACAACCATGATAATTCCAAGCTGGAGCATGACCTCCAGAATAATTATTCCTACGATGAATAGATTCAATTAAATTTGAACTATCAAAGTCAACGACATAAGAATAAACTGCCATTTGAGTACCATACTGAGACTCATGAGAATAAACAAAAGCTTGTTGATCAGTTGCACAGGAATAAACCTTAACTCCTGCTGTAAATGTAAGATTTGAGCCAACATAATAAGTAGGAGTAGTCACTCTTTGATCATCAAAATGCTCTACTGCTCCAGTAACTTTATCTATCCTCCAGGCAACATGGTGTGATCTACCAAATTCATTACCTTGTATACGACTTGCATGTAAATTTTGCAAATCAGCTTTTGAAGGATAATCAAATCCCAATTCACTATAAAACGTATCAATATATTCATCCATTTTGGGATTTACAACGTCTGATAAAAAATAAGTAGAAGATGATACTGAAAAACAAACTCTATCACCAACTTGAGGATAATAATATTCAAATGGAGATGTTAAATTTACTTCTGTTCCATCTATTTCATCTATTCCTGTTCCATATAACCATTTACCAACTAAAAAAATATTATTCCAATGATCTATTTTAGCGTGATCAATCCAACCATCAGGATCAAATGATGGAGCATTCACAATCAATGTTGTTCCATCTTCACTAATTGCACCAATAATTCCAAATTCAGCTACCCACTGAGGATATTTAGAAAATTTAACTTTGGTAGTAACAGTTGGAAAACCTGCAAACTCCCTGTTTACAACTATATAAGTATTTGTTTGTTCAATAATTTCACGCCATATTTTATATTGATTTACTGATAAAGCAGCATATTTACCTACCCAAAAATTATTTGGATATTGAGAAAGATCACAATAAACTTTAGTATATGAATTTTCTCCTTCTTCAATTGTTCTTCGATCTGTTAATACTATATCAGTTTGGACTCTACTACCAAAAATATAGATATAATCTTCACTTACCTGCATACTTCCAAAATGGAGACTTGGATTGCATCCTTCTCCTCCCTCCTGATTATCCATTTGATAATTATAAAGTAAAGAATGTACTTCTTGATAAGGAGAAGATCGATCAAAATACCAAATATCAAATTTAACTCCATAACCTGCATGGTGATGTGCAGTTTCTTGAGCATTCATCCAATTTCTATAAGTACAAATGTATACTCTGTTATCAATAACATCTGTACATTGTAAAAATCCAATTGCTGAATTGTAATGACGTGCTGTTGAAAGTTTTGTCGGATCTTTATCTGGAGAATATGAAGGACTAATTATATTATTTCTGAAATAATCTTTAATAGCAGGTGAAGGATCTCCTATTTCTGGTAAAGTGGCATCATTCCCTGCATATGTCCATTTACGATCACTACCTTCCATAAAAATTGGAAAATATTCGTATTGTTCAGTTTGATAATTATATCCACCAGATACTCCTACATAACAATTATTTCTCGCATCTTTACAACTCCAATAAAGATTCATATTCACACCATAATCTTCTCTACTATATGGTTCTTCAGGATCAGGTGTGAAATAATGTGTACCATAATTAGGAATACCACTTCCACCATTCATTGATTCAGGGCTTAACCATACAAGATCATCATTTACTTCAGCAGTAAAAACAGGCATAACTTTTAATGGTGATCCAATACCAGTACTTAATGCTGATAAAAAACCCCCATTTGCTGTTATGCTAAATTGAAAATTAGAAGACGATGGATCAGTAGCTAAAGCAGTATAATCAGATAAATGTCCACGGTAATACATTACATCATTAAAATCTACATCTGTACCAATTTGACTTTCTATATCAATCCGATTAAATAAACCTCCTGGGCTAAATTGTGCAGCATCAATTGTAACTATAGGGCCATAAGGATTTAAAGGATCATCAGAATTTTCAAACCAATCACTAAAAATACACCAAAACCAAAAAGGTTTACCATTAAATTTAACTACTCCTATATAATTATTACTATAATATCTACCCGAAAAATTAACAGCAAACTCAGCATATAATGCTCCCATCATTTGCTTTGTTGTATCAGTAACAAAAGTTTTCCAACTTTCCTCATTAGGAGACCCATCCATACTTGGCAAATGTCCTGAATCATAAACTCCAAAATCATTTTTATTAAAATAAATGACTTTACCAGGAGCTATATCTGTACCAATTACATCCGGTACTGAATCTAATCTACTTGTGTTTTTTGTTTTTAAATCATTATTTGAATAATCTTTTTTTCTTGGCTCATTTGGTTTAAATAAATATCCACCAATAGACATACCTATCATCATTCCAGGAAATCCACCAATGATGCCACCTACTGCTCCTCCTACCCCTTGAGCCAGATAATGTTTACGATTACCTTTATCTTTCCAAACTTTTTCTAAATCAAAATTAGTCATGACAGAGTGATTACCTTAGATGGTGAAGTCGAAAAATCTGCTGTTAAATTAAAAGCTGTTATTGATACAGCTTTTATTTCCCATTGCTGACCAATATTCTCAGGGCCAAATCCAATCCATTCAGTATAATCATCTTTTAACATGCAATATTTATCTATCGTATGAGCAACAGGACTCCCACCCCTACCACATCCTGTAAATTCATAATCAGGATCACCCGAAATACCTGCATAAGTAATCAATTCATCTTCAATATAAAATGAACCAGATGCTGAAAAAGATCCATAAAGAGTAGAATTATCATATCCAATAGTTGTTTGTGAGTTATCTATTGCTGCATCAAGTTTTACTGATGAAGTTACATACCCAATAGTTTTTTGATAACTCCAATCACCACCATTTATACTTACATAAATTCTTGCTCCTATAAAATAAGAACTATCATCGGGCCGTTTAAAAAAGATATAAATTCGATCATAAATAGAATCTTGTACTGCATAAAAGCGTTCAACTATGCCAGGAGCTTCATATTGAGTTGGAACAACATTATTTTGTGCTGCTGTCACCTTACCAATGGTATCAGTATAAACAGTAGGATTATATTCAAAACATTGAATATTAATTTCATCATTCTCTGCTTCTTCCATACCAATAATTCTAAACCATTTTTTATTCCATCCTGTTTGAGCATGGCTTATACCTATAATATCACCAATAGCATGATAATAACCCTGCATACCTGTAGTAAATTCACACCAATTCCTATTATACTCAGCAAAGTCTGCATAAAATTGTACCATTCGCATTGCTTGCGATTTTCTTTTTATCCCTGCTAATCGAACTGTTTTTAATTTTGTTTCTGGTGCAACGCCATACTGATCAATGGTTGAATAATATCTTTCAACATCTTTTTCTACTACATTCCAAATATATTCATTTTCCCAATCATCATTTTCATCTTTAACTGCTCTTTGTATATACTCAACTCTAAATCTATTTGATACATCAATATCACCAGTATATTTAAATTTAAATGATCCCTCTTTAATATTATCTTTTACTATTTCAAAAGGATCACTTACATTTGGAGATACTGGAAGATCATCAAAAAGATCAATATAAGTTGAAGTCTGATCCTTAACTATAAATCTATAAGTTGTTCCCGATATAATAATATCACCCTCATCACCAAACCAGAAAATATCTGGATAAGCAGAAAAGTCTGCATACAGTCTACTTACTGTGCTTGATCCACCAGCAACAAATTGATCTGCTGTCCGATCAGCAAAGTATGCTTCAGGAACTTCATCTGCATTTTCAATAACAGGTTCAAGTTTACCTTGCTTTAATCGAATAATACCTCTGCACGTCATCATTATATCTGTGATAACATCAAAAGCCATCGATCTTGAATCAAAATAATTTGAATACCTAAATCGTGGCTCATTGATCAGAGAATCATCCCAATCAATTATTTGAACATTCTCATCACAATAATCTGCTGCGATCTTCCAGGGGCTACCTACGGTATCAGGATCACCATTAAAAATATCCACATCTAAACCTACTCCCCATCTTTTATCAGTTAAAAAATTATAAACACAGCGAATTGGATTAGCATCTTCTTCATCTGTTTCTATATTAAAAGCTTTTATTTCAGTAGAAATACTTGGTAATTGTGAAAGAATCTGATCTTCTACTTTTAACCATATTTTTGTATAAGCTGTCCATTTAAGTTTAATTGCTGGAACAGCCTGACCAGACTGATAACTATTCATTGTAGGATCAACAATATCATTTTCAAGGCCATAATAATAAGTGAAGTTAAACTTGAGACCTTCATCCTTCATCTCTTTAACTTCTTTTTCATTTATCCAATATTTTAAATATGCAAAAATTGGCCCTTCACAATGAGCTACCGCATAATCTATATTCATCCTGGGAGAATATTCTGGATTTTTTCTTGATCCTTCATTATGCATCTCTGCTTCAATTTCACCTACCCAAATCACACCACCATATATTTTAACCTGACCAAAAGCTATAGGTACTGGAGTAGATTTTACAAAAGAATTTTGTCCAAGATCTCCCATAGGAGGGGGTTTCGGGGCATCTGGTGGGTCTATCCATAAACCAAGCTGACCACCAATGGACATACCAATCATTGCTCCTTGAAAACCACCAAAATAACCACCAACAATACCACCAATGACCATTCCTATGCTTTGTCCGAGTGTTTCACCCATCTAAAACTCCTTGTAACGCATTATACTATCTAACCTTTTATAATAGGAAGGATACAATGGATCAAATCCTACTTTTCTATCTTTAGATCCCCACCCACACTTAGCATGAATAAAATGAGTTTGATTTATCATGATACCACAATGATGAGCAGGGTAATTTTCACCAAATAATTTAAAACAAACTATATCACACTTATCTACTAATTCATTATCAGATAAGAATACAAATCCTGCTTTTTTTAAAAAATTATATAATCGTGGTTCTGCATTATTATGTTTCCACCATGCAACAGAATAATAACTTCCATCATTTACAGGTATAGAAAAACCAACACGACCAAAAGCTAAATATATTAAACCACCACAATCAATACCTAATGATGATCTGCCAGTATGTCTAAATGGTGTTCCTATAAGTTTTCGTGCATTCTGAATAATTTGATCTTTTATATTAACGGTTCTTTGGGAACCCACGGATACCCTCCATATTCACTAAAATTATTAAAGTCATCTTGACAAGTTTCATAATTTTTAGCGCATAATTTTACTACATCTATATTAACACCACTTACAATTGTGCCACTAAAGGGTATTCTTAAAACTACTGTTCCAGCAGTATTAGTCAAAACAGGTCTAACTTCCCCTGTCATTGCTCCACTTTTTATTTCTACATACCCAGGAACAAAATAATCTACTGCTTTTCCATGTGAGCATGTTAAAGTAATTCCATCTGATTGAGCAGATAAATTAACATTAGTAGTATAATTAGATAAATCTAAATTACACGTAGAAGTATTACAAAAAGTCCAGTTACATCCAGATTGATATACTCTTTTTGGATATTGTCGATCAAGGTAAGGAAAAGGTTTAACTGATAATGTTACCCAATGTTCATCTCCTTTAGGTTCATCAGTATATCCCGAAAACAAAAGCATTGAAGCAGCAATAGTCCAGTATTCTCCTGTAAAATGTAATTCTGGAATAATTAAATAAATAGAAACAGACACACCATTATATTTACCTGCCATAACATCGTTTTTAAATGTAAGATCAACATGATCTAATCCAATTTCCAATTCATTTAAAATTGTGCCTTCTTCAGTTCTAATTGGATTTCGTTTTATGGATAAAGCTGTCCATACAGTACTTCCTTCACGAACATCAGTAGTATTAGCTACAAATCTTTGTGTTCCTGAAACAAGGCCAAAACTATATCCAGTTAAAACAGTCACACCACTTTTATAAAAATATTTTAATTCATCAGGCGCAATTGATCTTGGCATTATAACCACTCCCTAAATGTAATAATAAAATCCCAAATATTTGCTTTTTCATCAGGATTAGTATATTCCATTGCTTCATATTGAACTTGAAATTGTGTTCCATATCCAGCATTCCAAATAGCAGGAAGAATATTCCAAGGAAAATTTGTTAATGGGCCTTGATTATCATCCCAATGGGCAACAATAATATCCTTTTCCGAATTTGTTCTGCCACGTACCGCAATTGTCCATCTACGAATAGGTTCGGTTGATTTTAAACGTGTCTTACGTTTCCATCCTTCCATATCAGTTTGTAAAACATTCCACATTGGAGTATGTGGATTAATAGAATGAACTTCAAAGCTAAAAGGATCACCTGCTGCCATGATTTACTCCTTAATAAGCGTTTTGAATACCTTTTCTAATAGGTTTGTTCTGTTTTAAATTTCTTACCATTTGGCCTTGAATAACATCAGAATGTTTTACTAAAAATTGAATACCTGATTGTGTATCAATGGCACTTAAATGAATTGGCATATGATATTCTATTTTACTACTACCGGAGACTTTTTGCATTTTTTTCATTGGAGCAACAATTTCATTTTCACCATATTTGGTTTTTTCTCCAAAGTTATAAACCTCTCCAGATTTCAATCCTTTTCCGATAATTGGTTCTGTAATAGTACCACCTTCAGCAAAACCATAACCACCACCTTGACCACCACGAATAGTTGATGTTCCTGCTGATGATCCTCCTCCACCACCACCTAATGATCCAAACCATGAAGTTAAACTACTCCACCAAGATCCACCTCCACCACCACTACCCCCACCACCACTTGAATTCATAGAATTAACCCAAGACATAATTTTATTACCAATATCTGAAAATCCATCTTTCATTTTATCTACCCAACTATCACTACTTGCTTCTACTTCTTTAGTATTTTCTGCTATCTCTGCTGAAATATCAGCAAGATCTTGTGATACTCCTTTAACACCTTCTGCTGCTGTTGACCCTGGAACTCCTCCCATACAACATTGATTGGTAACAAAAACAGGCATTGGTTTTCCTAAAGAACTACCCTTTCCTAATTCTTTTCCTATTTTACCTGCTCCTTCTGCTCCTGGAACAGTTCCCCCTGAATTAGTTATATAAACAGGTAAAGGCTTCTTTGCTGTAATTTCCATAACTTTTTCTTTTTTACCTTTAACACCAAACATCTTACCAATTACTCCTTCATTTCCCAACATATCCTGAAGGTTATCAGTAATCGTTCTTTTAATAACTATTTTCAAAGTATCTTGTAAAATTTGTTTTTGTAAAGCATCCAATGCTTCTGTCACTGAATCAACACCATTAATTATTTCAGATAGGGCATCCGTAAATCCATCGGCCCATTGATTAGATGCTTCAACTAAATCATTCCAAATAGGAAATTGTTTTTTCTTTAATTCCCTTTCAGTAGCAATGGTTAATTCACGCATTGATTCTTCCATTGCTTTACCTTGAGCTTTTATATCCTCAGTGGCTTTTTCTGACCAATCACCCTGCTCTTTCCACTTCTTATTAAATTCATCTAAAGCTTTACCCATCGTAGCCATTTCTTTTTGATAGGTAGCTCTAAGATCCATTATTTCACCTTGTCTTTGTTTAATCGGTGAATAAGATCCTTTTAAAAATGAAGCTTTTTTAGTTTGTACATCTAATTGAGCTAAATAAGATTCATAAGCAATGTTCAATTTTTCCTGCTCTGCACGTTGAGCTTTAATTATTTCAAGTTGTTTTCTAAGTT
>JAHWGK010000057.1 GCA_020054495.1 Thermoplasmata archaeon
GACTTGTGAAAGCACTTAAATTGGAGGACGTGTTAACAATTTAGAGCGGGGGGTGACATATCTCCATGGTTTGCACAAGTTCCATTATAAACATAGATTGTATCTCCATTACCAGCATGATTTATAGCGCTACGAATATCTATAAAATCTTTTCCACCGTCATCATCAACAAAAAATGTATTACAAATTTTATTTACTAAAAACATAGTTCTATCTTCATATATTTCCTGATTGCATATTACTTTTAACCTGACAGTATAAACTGCTTCCTCAAGATTTGATGTATCCCATATAGCAAGGAGCTCATTTTCTTTTTTTTCCGTTGAGTTATATATTTTTACCCATACTTCTGGATAAACTCCTTTACCATATTCAACAATATATTTTTGAAATCCTTCTCCAATTGCTGAACCGTTTATCTTAACCGATCCAATTACTTCTTCAACTTTTAAGGATGAATTTATTTTTGCTATAACGGGGTAAGCTTTTTGTAATGCTTTATTTGCATTTACTCTTCCAATACCCGCATAATCACTTGAATTCATCTTATCAGTACTTGAACGTAGAATAGTCCTAATCTCCATGGGAGTAAGATCTGGTTTTTTTGATAAAATCAGTGCAGCTATTCCTGAAACATGCGGACATGCCATTGAAGTACCTGAAGCTATGTAATAATTTTCATTAAAAATATTAACTTCATTACCATACATATCAGTATTTTTAGCTCTTAATGAAAGAATATCAACACCAGGGGCTGCAACATCAACTGGTAAACCATAGCTTGAAAACGATGCTATTTCATCATTGCTATTTGTTGCTGCAACAGTAATAACATTATCATAACAAGCAGGATAACTATTACATACTCCTCTATCAATTGGAAAATTTCCTGCGGCAGCAACTAGTATAACATTATTTATATAGGCATAATCAAGGACTTCTTTTAATAATTTTGACATTATATTTTCTAATTTTGGTAATAATCCAAGACTTGCCCAACTCATACTAATAATATTTGCCCCGTTATCGACAGCATATTTAATACCTGATACAGCACCATTTAGATTCAATCCCCCACCTTTGCCAGCTTTTATTGGCATTATTTTTGAATTCCAAGAAATACCGGCAATACCATTATTGTTATTTGTTACAGCAGCAACAATACCTGCGCAATGAGTTCCATGACCATGATTATCCATTGGATCATTGCTCCCGTTAATTACAATACCTTCTGGATCTAAGTGACCAGAAAAATCCCACCCTACAACATCATCTTTAAAACCATTCCCATCGTTATCCTTTTTGTCGATATCGCCGTATACCCCATTTTTCTTTAACCATGAAGGCCAATTGTCAAATTTCTCATTATTATTGATATCTTCATCTGGATTAATCCAGATGTTTTCAGCAAGATCAGGATGAGAATAATCAACACCTGAATCCACTATAGCAACAACTACGTCGGAACTACCAGTTTCAATATCCCATGCTTCAGGGGCATCAATATCACAATCAATTATTCCTGGGGGGTTATTGAATCTACCATCCCACGGATATTCCTGACCAATATTATCTAAAGGCCATTGCATGCTATAATATGGATCATCAGGAACATTACAATAGTGAAAAATGTAATTTGGTACTGCATACTCAACATAAGGATTCTTACTATACTCTTCAATAGCAATTAAAACGTTAGCATCTTCCTTCATATTAAACCTATAAATATTAGAAAACGTGCAATCAGAAGTTGAGTTGAAGATTTTTTCATAGGATGATACTAAATAGTTTTTATTTAATTCATCTAGAGATCTTATTCCTGTTTGTAAAGTTCTTTCTGTCTTTTCTGAAATGACCATATTGATTTCTTCTTTAAACTTGACAATAAATTCTCCAGGTTCAAAGTAAGAATTTAATTCAGAATATAATGAAAAATTATCGATTTCTATATTATCGATTTCATCATAATCTTTAACTATAGATTCTGCAATTTCGACAAAATCTGTTGACCTTTGTTTTTTAATTGATACACTTCCCAGTGATGGAGTGATACTCACTCCAACAAATAAACCAATAACGACTAAAACCAAAGCCTTCCAAAAAAAACTATCTCGAATCTTTTTCGTCATATTTCTTTTCCCTTCCTCCGCCTTTCTATATTTTTTTAAAATTAAAAAAGTGATGAAATGTTAATACTAGCGATGTATTAACACTATTTTCACCTCTCCTTCATTTGATACCAAATGCCATATTAACATTTGTCGTTAATTCTATAAAAATCTGTCGAAATTATTAAATGATTACTTACTGTAAAAGTTTTAATAGTGAAAATATATTTGAATAATAAGGAAAAAAATTGAGGATAGGGATTAATTAATGGAGAGTAATCTTTTAAAAGAGCTGGAAGAAGAGCTTAAAGAAAAAAATGAAAAAATAAAAGATTTAGAAGAAAAACTAATTGAAACTGAAAATAAACTGAATGAACTTAATAAAAATTTAGAACAGAGAGTTATTAATCGAACAGTCGAGGTTAATAAATTACTCATACATAAAAACAAGTTTATCGACAGTCTAAGTCATGATCTTGGGACTCCATTGACACCACTTATTTCTCTTCTACCAATTATCAAAGAAAGCATAAGTAATCCTGAAACAATTAAATTACTAGACATTTGTATACGCAGTAGTGAATACATAAAGCGTTTAGTTAACAATACTAGAGAATTAGCTGAAGTAAGTTCAACTAACTTGTTGTTAAAAAAAGAAAATCTTTTTGAAGTTGTAGATGAGCTGCAAAAAAAATATGAAGCAGTTTTTAAAAGTTGTAATATTAAGGTTGAAAATAATATTGGACAAGATGTATTTGTTAAAACTGAAAGAAATAGATTATTACAATTATTTGATCATATCACATCTAATGCAGTAAACAGTATGCTAGAGAAAGGAGGGACATTGACATTTGAATCTAAGCCAGTAAATAAGGAATCAGGTTCTTTTATAAAGATTTCTTTAAGTGACATGGGTGTTGGTCTTACTAGAGATCAAACTGATCATCTTTTTGATGAGTTTTACAAGACTGATGATTCTAGACACAAGTTGGATTCCACGGGTCTTGGTCTTGCAATATGTAAAACCATTATTGAGAAACATGGTGGTAAGATATGGGCTGATAGCCATGGTAAAGGAACTGGTACAACCATCCACTTCATTATTCCATCAAAAGAAGTTGTATTTAGCAGGAGTTTTTTATAAAAAAGTAAATCATTTTTATAAAAGAATTGGTAAAATAGGCCAAAAATATTATATATCTAATAAAACACTTTTTTTATATACTCAAGACATCGTGAAAAAAAATGAAAAAAAATAATTTATTGACTAAATCAATATCTACTATAATCATAATTTTATTTATTTTACAAACAAGTTCTAGTCTTTGCATTACTGCTGAATTAGGAATAGATTCTGAAAAAATTAATTTTGAAGATGAAATTTTGTTAACACAACTTCCTTTATGTTATGGTTTTATTTTTCCAAATGTAAAATATGAGAATAAATATTTTGAGAACCAGATCTACTGTAAGATCCGACATATGGTTAATGATCTCCTACGTGAAGAGATTCATGTTTTTTGGACCTCATCAAATATGACAATAAATGTTAGTAAAATAAATAATAGCGAGATTGAAGAAAATTTATTGTTTGAAAAGGGTTCTTTTATCGTTCCATTTACAGGTGTTGATCTCGTTGATTTGAAAATTATTGCAATTGTTTGTGATTATAATCAAAGTAGCGAAATCGAACAAAATAACAATGCAAAAACTCCAGTGTATTTATTAAAAGAACAAATTAGTTTTGATGGATATGGTTTATCTAACGTTAAAATTTTAAATTTTATGAATTTTTTATCATGTGGTGAAAGCTGGTATGTGGATGTTGCTTTTAAATGTGGTTTTCTCAATTATGATTTTGTTTACAATGATGAAACTAGTAAAAAATTAGAAGATTCAGATTATAATTTATTAATCTGGCCAGGTTACGATCTTTATTATCCATCACCTTTTGTTGCCTTGGAAATAATATTAGATTTTCCCACTAGAAGAAATCGAGCGGTAAGAGATTTTGTTAGTGAAGGTGGAGGTTTTATTGGTTCTTGTCAAGCCGCTTATATGGCTGCACGTGGAATAAAGCCACTTCCAGCATATCCATCCATTTTAACACAATATCCTAATTTACCAAGTATTGGTCTTCTGTCAATTTCCGATATTGTTACTGCCAATGGCTTGGTTATATCTAAAGATTTAGAACAAGAAATTCTAGATAAAAATCATCCAGTTGTTTACGGCGTTGATCATTATCTAACTGGTGGTTTTTTACTTCATGGACCAAAAATAATTAAAACTGGAGAAAGTGTAAATGTAATTGCAAATTTTAAAAATGATAGTTACTTAGATGGAACACCAAGTATTGTTTCTAATAACTTTGGTTATGGAAAAGTTGTATTGTTTTCTCCGCATTCTGAAATTAGAGATCCTGATACAGGGCCAAAATTCTGGAATGGCGGAACATCTGGAACGTACAATGGTAAAAAACTAATTACCAATGCTTTTTATTTTGCCACATCTCAGGACAAAAAAGAACATGTAATCTCAGAATCAAGACCGCTAGTCTTTATCATGGATTCATGGAATAAAACCACAGACTTATCATATCTATTAAATGAACAAGTCGAAATTTTTGAAGAAATAAAAACATGTATCAATGAATCCTTTGAGGATATCGCTAATTTAAATAATAATATTTATTTAATTTTGGAAAAAATTATACAAATCGGGATAGAACAAAATATAAGTTTAAAAGAGATCAAAAAGAATCTTTACTATGCTGGACATATATATCTAATATATTGTTTTGATCTTGTCAAAGAATATCTTGAAAACACTTCTTCGACAATTCAAACAATAGAAAAAATATATCCCATATTAGAAGAGGACACCATCTTCATTAAACAACTGGAACAGTTAAAATTTAATTTATCTATAAAGATTGGTAAAATACAAGAGATATTATCGACAAGTGCAAAAAAATTACAGGATATAGAAACTATTTTAGAAACCTATAGGAAACATCAATTGTTTCGAAAAACCATGGAAAAAATCATCAAAAAAATATCTCATGATATCGAAATACAAACAGAACTAGCTTTTCAACTTATGCCTGGAGGATATTTTGACTCGTTAAAATTTTTACGTTATCACTGGTATAACATTGAAACTAATTTACCTATGTATTAAAATCTGACTTCTCGTAAAAAGAAAGATTTTAAATAATAGTTATTTATTTTGGCCGATTGGGAGAGGCTAATTATGCTAGAATATGAAAATAAAAATTTAAGCGGAAATAAATTTGGAAAATTAGAATTAGTAGATAGAGAGATTTTTTACATATCGTTCAATACAAGAGACAACTAAATAAAACCTGATAAAAAGCTTTGAATCGCCCTAAAAACATCTAAGTAATCTAGTGCCATTAGAATAACAAAGATAACTATCAATATCAAAAGAATTGTTAAGGCAAATTTAACAAGTTTCCATGCAATAATTACACCAATGATACCAATAAGAAAAATAGCCCAAAGCGGTAGCTCCACACCAAATAAGATTATCCCAACCATCATATACCATATTGCTTACAAAGGATATAACAGTTTTGAATGATTTATAATAGTTTCAAATATCTCCCAGATATATTAAAAACCTTAATTATATTTCATCTTTTGTGAAATTTAATCATGAATTTATTAAACCTGATACTATTGAGCGTAGAGATTATCAGATAAACATTGCAAATTCAGCTGCAAAAGATAACACGCTTGTTGTTTTACCGACAGGACTTGGTAAAACGATTGTAGCTATAATACTGATAGCTAAAGAATTGAAAAAAGAGAAAAATAAAATATTGTTTTTAGCACCTACAAAGCCACTAGTAGTACAACATGCACAGTTTCTTAGTGAATTTCTAACAATTGATGATGAATCTATCATGGTTTTCACAGGGGAAATTTCACCTGTGAAACGACAGGAAATGTGGGCAAAAACAAGAATTATTGTATCAACACCGCAAGTTATTGAAAATGATCTTTTATCAAAACGATTAAATCTAAAAGATGTGTCTTTTGTAATATTTGATGAATGTCATCATGCTGTTGGTGAATACGCGTATGTTTTTGTCTCTGAGATATATCAAAAACAAAGAGAAAATGGATTAGTATTGGGAATGACAGCATCGCCTGGTAATGATCTATCTAAGATTCTTGAGGTTTGCAAGAATCTTGATATTAGAAATATAGAGATTCGTACGAAATATGACCCGGATGTCAGACCTTATGTTCATGATTTAAAAATTACTTGGATGGAAATACAACTACCTCAAGATTTTGCTTATACAATACAACTGCTTCGAAAGGCATTGTCTGATAGATTGAAAATTTTAAAAAATATTGGAGTTATTGAAAGCTCTTCAGTTTCACTTATTAATCGAACGAAGCTTTTAGACGCTCAAAAGAAAATACAGACGGAAATCCGTTCGAGGGTTAAACCACCGAAAATATTATTTAAAGCAGCTTCAACTCAGAGTGAAGCTATGAAAATACACTATGCGCTTGAGTTACTACAAACCCAAGGAGTAAACGCTCTGAAAAACTATATTCAAAGGATTGGAAAAGAAGCTATTTCAAAAGACAGTAGCAAAGCCTCAAGAACCATTATGTCAGATAGTAATATACTAGAGGCAGTTGCATATGTTAAATCTCTAGATATAGAACATCCCAAAGCTCAAGAAATCGTAAAAATCGTTGAAAAACAACTAGAAATAAAACCTAATTCAAAAATTATTGTTTTTACACATTACCGTGATACATCAAAATATATTACAAATCTTTTAGAAAACGTTGAAAAAGCAAAACCATCTAGATTTATTGGCCAAGCAACTAAAGAAGGAGATAAAGGGTTTACTCAAAAAGAACAAACCAAAGTAATCAAGAAATTCAAAGAAGGTGATTACAATGTTTTAATTGCTACTTCTGTAGCCGAAGAAGGGCTTGATATTCCATCAACTGATCTTGTAGTTTTTTATGAGCCAATCCCTTCAGAGATAAGAGCTATACAGAGACGAGGGAGAACAGGACGGAAAATGCCTGGCAAGGTTATTATTTTGATAACTAAGGGAACTCCTGATGAGGGCTATTATTGGGCTGCAAAGAGAAAAGAGAAACGTATGCATTCAGAGCTTGAACTGATACGATCTAAACTGTTTACAAAATTTGAGGATACTGAAACGCTTTATAAAAAGGAAATTAAAGGTGTGCATAATCAAAAAACTTTAACAGACTATGGAAAAAAGGAAAAACAAGTTAAAATAATTGTGGACCATAGAGAATATCGATCTAAGGTTGTTAGAAACCTTGCTGTAAAAGGACTGTCTGTTGAACCGCAACAGTTAGATGTTGGTGACTATATTTTATCTTCTCGAATTGGAGTTGAACGAAAAAATGTAGATGATTTCTTAGAATCTCTCATAGCGGGTAAACTATTCAGACAAATAGCACAACTAAGAGATGCATATTCAAGACCTATTCTTATTTTAGAAGGGGAAAATTTGCTGACAAAACGTAACATAAACCATAATGCAATTTTTGGGAGTTTAGCATCAATTACTGTGGATTTCGGAGTACCTGTTCTTACCACAAAAGATGCCTCGGAAACCGCAGATCTTTTAAAAGTTATAGCCAAACGAGAACAAAAGGAAGACAAAAAGGAAGTTGCCGTACGCGGAGAAAAAACACAGATGTCTCTAAGAGAAAGACAACAATTTATTGTAGAAGGTTTGCCAAATATATCAGCAACAATTGCTAAAAGACTTCTCACTCATTTCGGAAGCGTTAAGGATATCACTAATGCAGCAGAAGAAGAACTTCTCGAGGTAAAAGGAGTTGGAAAGAACATTGCTAATGATATAATTGAGCTAATAAATGCTAATTATCTGGAGAATTAAATCATCCCAAATATTTTTATCTAAATCTGTGTTACACTTGCTAAAGTAATGAATGGTGATAGCAATGCCGACTGATGAAAAAATTGCACAGGTTTGCGATGGATTAAATATGCTTCATGAAGATAATTCAATTCCAAGAAATATCAGACGAGGAGCAGAAGAAGTTAAAATTACTTTACTTAATAGCGCTGACCCACTTGATGTAAGGGTTGCAACAGCTGCTTCACGACTCGATGAACTAGCAAATGACCCAAATATTCCATTACATGGGAGAACCCTTATTTGGAACATTATGAGCCGACTAGAAGAAATTGCATAGGATTTTCTTTGAGCCACAAAATAAAATATAAAAAAAATATGAATTGATTTGATTTAACAGGGGCTGAATATTTATGATTAGAATAGGTCAAGCAGGTATTCCTTTATCCTGCAAAGGTCGAACAAATAAAGATGGTCTTGTTTATACAAAGAAAATTCTTGATTTAAATGCTATGGAAGTACAGTTTGTACGTGGACTTTATGTAATGGAAGATGAAGAAGCCCAGTTTATGCAGGAGTATGCTAAGGAAAATGATGTTGAACTTCATGTTCATGCACCATATTACATTAACTTAGCAGGAAGCGGTGAAGAATTAAATCTCAGTATCGAAAAGATAATGTTTTCTGCAAGACTTGCAGAGAAAATGGGTGCAAAAACAATAGTTACACATCCTGGATATTATGGTGAGAATACTGAAAGAAAAACTTCGAAAAAAATAATAAAAAATGCAAAAAAACTACAAGGGATTTTTAAGAAAGAAAAGATAAAGGTAAAACTAGCTATTGAAACAATGGGTAAACAAAAGGTTTTTGGAAGCCTTGACGAGATAGTTGAAATTTGTGCTAATGTAAAAGGTGTAATTCCAGGTATAGGAATTGGACATATTCACGCGCGGACAAATGGAGGGCTTAAGAAAAGAGAGGATTTTGAGGAGATTTTTCAAAAACTTAAACCACTTAGATTAAAGCATTATCTAATTCATGTTACTGGTGTACTTTATGAAAATGGAAATGAATATTATCATCTTCCAATAAAAAAGGGTGATATGCCCCTATCACCACTTATTGATATTATTCTTGATAAGAACTATGATGTAACTTTTATATCGGAATCCCCTCTTTTAGAGCATGATGCGGTATATATTAGGTTACAGGTTGAAAAAGCTATTATGAAGAGAACTGGTAAAGAAGAAGCTGATTACAGAGATCTCTCGGAGATTCTATGACACAAGAAATGGTCTTCAGCGAATCAATAAGTTATATCCAACGTAAAATAATAGATATACTTGATAATGTATCCCAAGAAGAAATTGATAAAATCAAAAAATTATTTTTTAGCTCTGACCGTATTTTTGTATATGGCGCAGGTAGGTCCGGGCTTGTTGCAAAAGCATTTGCAATACGACTTGTCCATCTAGGTTTTCAGACTTTTGTAATTGGTGAAACTATTACGGCTCCAGTTCAAAAGGGGGATCTCGTGATTATTGTATCTGGGTCGGGTGAGACAATACCAGCTGTGATGACAGCAGAAATCGCTCATGATCTTGGTGCCTATGTTGTTTCAATAACTGCTAAAAAGGATTCAGAGATTGCCAAATATGCTGATGTTACATTATTTATTTCTGCGACATGTGATGAAGTCGACAGGAGAAAATATGCACCTCTTGGAACACTTTTTGAAGCAAGTGTTTGGATTTTACTTGATGGTCTCACCGCTGATCTTTTGGCGGGTAAAAATGAGTCGGAAGAAATAATGCGTAGTCGTCATGCTACATTGGAACAATAGAAATTTATCAACAGAGAATCTAAATTTGTAAAACTCCCATTTTTTCATTCTTCAAAACTATTTTTTCAATTTTTTTCTATCTTATTTAGAAATGCATAACCAATTATTGCACCGCTGACTAAAATGATAATAGCAAATAGATAATTACAATTTTCACTTAAGGCCATGTTATTAAGAATCTCGTTAGGATTCGATTTACCAACAAGATATTCATCTTCGAGAAGATTATGCCACCAAAGATTTCCAATGAACAAACCAATACCAATAATCATAATGACAATACCTAGCAAAACATACTGAGTGTTTATTTTTTTCATCCAAATCTCCTCAAACCATTTTTTAAAAACAAGTATCGGTTTAAAAGCTTCCCCCTTAGCAATTATTTATACCAATTTCAAATTATTTTGATATAAAATGTACCAAAGGGGTAATATACAACAAGCGCACATAATATATTAGATAAAAATTAAGGGTAGACACAAATAGCTTAAATTTGTCACCACATAGTTCACACACATAAAATTTGTTTTTTTTACCTCCTGTTGTCTACCCTCTACTTCCCCCCCATACTGACTCCAATTAATTATAAAAATTTTGATTCCTCGTCAGCAATATCTGTAATCATGCCTTTACCAATATATCGTTTTTGCCTCTCCTTTTCTTTTTTTTAGAGCCATTGCAATTATGATTAAAACTAATCCAATGATCGAAACAATAATAGGAGTGTTTATTTCTTTTATAAAACCCACCCTAAAAGTTCATAGATAAAAAGATGTCGAAAATTAAATTATTTTTATATCGAATAGGCTGAGAATACTGCGTGGTCTGAAACATTAGTGCAAGACCCGCAGATGAAAAGCCGTCACATTTTTTCATGTTTTTTAGCATTAACTTTTTCTGTTGCGTGCGGCAGACCAAAGGTCTGCCCATTAACGACGCAACAGGAACGCGAAAAAATTATGGAAAATGTAAGTAGCGGATGCTATAAAAAGCTAGTGGGTGACACAAGAAATAACTGGGTGACAAT
>JAHWGK010000058.1 GCA_020054495.1 Thermoplasmata archaeon
TTTAATCAGCTATTAAAAGGAGTTAAAGAGCATAAGAACGCTCTTTCAATTTGAAAACTGCAAAAGCTTTGTTATAAGTCTAAATGTTTCTTTTAAGACTTCATGTGGGGATAAAATTTGAAAAGATCCAGATTGGATTTACAAAAAAATGACGTTTATAAATAATACAGCAAAAAAATCTACAAATAAGATATTGGGTGATAATAAAACAGATAATGAATTAAAAGAACTCACAGATGTTTATATTAAAAAGATTAGTAAAAAATATAAGATATATCCAAAGAAAATTTATTACAGGAAAATGAAAACAAAATGGGCAAGTTGTAGTAATAACAAGAATATTACAATAAATACCCTGTTAAGATATCTACCAGAAAAAAATATACAATATGTACTCTACCATGAACTAACTCATATAAAAGAAAAAAAACACAATAAGAGATTCTGGGGCATTGTCTCAAAAGAATTTCCAAATTATAAAAAAATGGAAAATGATCTTTTTACTTATTGGTTTTTAACACAACAAAAACTAGATTAAAAAACGATAACATATTAAACGATTCTTTATTGTTTTGAAGTTTCAGATTCTAAGTGATTACTCTTTTTTCATTCAAACTCATAAAATTATCCCTACCGATAATCACATGATCAATAACATTAATTCCTAAAATACTACCAGCATTAATCAGATTCTTTGTCACTTCTTTATCATCATTACTAGGCTCACAATCCCCACTTGGATGATTATGAACCAATATAACAGAATTAGCAGATGCTTTTATCGCAGGATTAAAAACCTCGCGAGGATGAATAAGAGAAGAATTCAGAGTACCAACAGAAATAAGTTCCTCACCAATAATCCTGTTTTTTGTATCAAGAAATAAAGCATAAAAATGCTCCTTATTTTTAACTTCAAGCTCATCCTTAAAATAATTATACACATCCTCAGCATTCTTAATTTTAACTTTAAAACCCTTATTATTAAGCCTATTAGCTCTACGAAAAATCTCAAACATAGCAAGAATCTTCATTGCAGGAACCTGATTTTTGAATTCTTTTTCAAGTTCATGAAATGATAAAGTTGAAAGTTTATCAAAATTAAATGATTTTAAAACTCTATTTGATAAATCAATAGCATTTTCATCTTTGTTACCTCTACTAATGACAATAGCTAAAAGCTCAGAATCAGAGAGAACTGAAACACCTTTTTTCTTAAGGCGGATGCCTGGACGGTTATACCAAGGGATGTCTCTTATTTTCATAATGAGCACATCAAACACATAAGATGTCTTTTATTTTCATAATGATAAAGCTTGAAACAAATATCTTTTATTTTCATAAAATGAAAAGATTAACCTATAAAATTAATAGTTTATGTATCAATTTGTAACAAAATATAAAAATTAGTTGTACCAATAAATAAAATAAGGATTGCATCGGTGGTAACTGATGCAGAAAAATCCACCGATCATAAGTATTTACTCAGGCCAAAAAACCAAGTATCATCAGTTATAACTGATGCATAAAAATCCACCTCTACTCAGCCTTGTTCAAAATACGGTTGGCAGGCATAGCTTTAGTTCCTGCAAAATACCTTTGATTTTCTCGAGGAAAACAAATTCAAAAACATTTCCAAAATATAGTTGGTAAAAACTGCTTTAGCTCTGTCCAAAACAAACTTAAAAAACCCCTGTTTTCGTCCAAAATTTAGTTGGCACTCTGGATCCAAAATATGGTTGTTAGTATTTTCAAAATTTAGTTGGTAAACACCCATTTTGCATTTCCAGAATATAGTTGTTTTTTATTTATAATCTGAAAGTCTTATGATTAGAAACTCGCAAGATATAAGCATCCAATAACTAGCGCTTTTATACCATATATAATATGTCTTGGATAAGATTACATACAGTGATATCATATATAATCATTGAACATATCCAATATTCACCATATATTACTTTATTTTGTTCAAATTTTATACAAAAACTCTTTTTTATTAAAAAGGTTTTAAATGTGATTTAAAAGGAGATAAAATATGAAAAAAAACATCGTATTAGTATTAATTAGTATATTTATCTTATGTAGTAATATCGCATCTGCAATAAATGAAAAGAATGAAGATATAAAATCATTTGATATCAAAGATGGAATAATAAGCATAAAAATACCAGTTGGAAAAGTTGAACATGAAAAGACAATAAATGGAGATGAAATATCTATTGATGATTTCGGAAGACTTATAGTTCCAGGAAAACCCAGCCTTCCAACAAAGATTTTTTCAATTGCAATTCCACCAGGTGCAGAATTTATTGGTTTAAATTATAAATTAGGTGAAGGAATTGTACTAGCAGGAATCTATGATATAAGTCCTGTACCTATTCCACAATTGATCGGTAAAGAATACAAAGAAATTCAATTTAAGGAAGAACAAATTTATAATGAAAACTATGAAAAAACATACAATAATTATGAAGAGTATCCAGCTTCTATTGTAGAATTTGAAAGAACTTCAGGTTTTAGAAAATACAATCTTGTTGATGTAAGAATTAATCCAATCACCTATAATCCTTTATCTTGTAAGCTTACCTATTATCCAGATATAACATTTAATATACAATATGAAATCGTAGACGGCTATGATTTTAATAAAATCATGTTTGATTATGAAGAAAGCTTTGAACAAAGAGCAAGTGAATTTATACTAAATTATGAAGAAGCAAAAGATTGGTATTTGCAAGAACAAAGCGGAAGAGAGAATTTTGATTATGTGATAATTACTCTTGATTCTTTAACATCTTATATTAATGATTTGGTGGAATGGGAAGAAACAAAAGGAAAAAGTGTTAAAGTTGTAACAACAACATGGATTGACTCAAATTATGCTGGCTTTGATCTTGCTGAAAAAATGAGGAATTTTTTAAGGGAAAAATATCCATCAGAAGAATGGGGTATACAAGATCTTCTAATAATTGGTCATCGAGATGATATACCTATGCGATTAACATGGCAGGATGTAGGTGGTGGTAAACCAGAAACTGATTTTTATTATGCAGAGCTTTCTCTTCCTGATGATCAATCATGGGATGCAAACGGCAATCATCAATATGGTGAAAATTCTGATCCTATTGATTATTATGGGGAGATAAATGTTGGTAGAATACCATGGAGTGATCCTGATACTGTTCAGCATATTTGTGAAAAATCCGTTAATTATGAACAAAACAATGACCCATCATTTAAAAACAATATTCTTCTTCTTGGAGCTTTTATTGATTATCAGACAGATGGAGCAGTTTTTATGGAATATATGGCCAACTCAGATATTCATCCATGGATGAAATATTGGATGAAAATGCGTCTTTACGAGCCTCTTTCTGTATATAAAAGGGATTATAATCTTAATCATGAAAATGTAGTAAATGCTTGGTCTTCTGGAAAATTTGGTTTTGTAAGTTGGCATGCCCATGGGTCACCAAATGGATGCGAATTTATAACTGTTGATGATTGCGATTTATTAAATGATGATTATCCAGCAATAATTAGTGCTGCATCATGTAGTAATTCTGATACCGCACATCTAAGCATCGGTCAGGCAATGTTGAAACAAGGCGGAGTCGGTTTTCTTGGGGCAAATAAAGTTGCTTATTATCGGTCTGGTTGGGATGATCCAAATGATGGCAGCGACCAGTCGTTTAAATATTTCTTTAAGTCATGTGTAACATCTGGGGATTACACCCAAGGACAAGCTCATCAATATGCGATTAGTGAAATGTACGAGAAAGGATTATGGAATAACTTAAAATATGAAACCTTCATCCAAGGATCATTATGGGGTAATCCGGATTTAGGGATGAAATCAATTTATGAAAATGATCCGCCAGATAAACCTGCCACGCCAGATGGTCCATTAGAAGGAGTAGTTGGTATAGATTATACATACTCTACTTCAACATCAGATCCAAACATGGAAAATATTTACTACTTCTTTGATTGGGGAGATGGATCTAATAGTGGCTGGCTTGGACCATATTTGACTGGTGAAATTGCAGAAGCATCACATATCTGGTTAAGACAGGATAGCTATGAAATAAAGACTATAGCTCAAGATATTAATGGGACAAAAAGCGTTTGGTCAGAGCCTCTTATTGTTTCAATGCCCAGAAACAAACTATTGCCAAATACCTTGCTTCTAAGGTGTCTGGAAATTTTTCCAAATGCTTTTCCAGTTCTACGATATTTCTTTAGATTAAGATACAGTAATTAGAGGTTAAAAGTCTAATTACATTTTTTATTTTTTTACAATAAAAAAATACATTTGTACAACTTTATAATGAAAACTGTTATATTTACCATTGATTATTGTAAGGAGCCGATAAATATGAATAAAAAATCAATCTTACTATTAATATTATTCATATTATTCTTATTATCAAACAATAATACATCAGCATGCACAGGATTCACATCTTCAAATGATACCGATGTTATAGTTGGAAGCAATGAAGACTGGTATGACTACGATTTCTGGATTAGATTTTTACTTGCAGAAGGCAATGTATATGGACGATTAATCTTTGAGAATCATTGGCCAATACCATCTGATCCAGATTGGCATTGCCCACAGGCAGGTATGAACGATCAAGGATTATTCTATGATTGTTTTGCAACTCCGCCGTTATTACCAGTAAATTCAACTGGGAAACCATATTATTACAACATCAATGATCATTATAGATATTCACTTGAATCATATTGTCTGTCAGTATGTTCAACAATTGATGAAGTATTAGATATTTATGATAATTATAACCTTGAACATATGGAAAGATATCAAGTTTTATGGGTTGATAAAACAGGTGCTTCAATAATAATCGAAGGTGATGATATTGTTTTTAAACAAGGAAATTACCAGGTTGTTACAAATTTCATTCAAACCCGTCCCGAACTTGGTGGATATCCATGTTGGAGGTATAATACTGCAGTAAATATGCTTGAGAATATGAATGAATTAACTGTTGAGTATTTTTCATCGATATGCAATGCAACTCATCAGACCGGGACATATCCAAGTGTATATTCAAGTGTTTATGATCTTAATGAAGAAATTCTTTACCTTTATTACTTCTATAATTACGATAATGTTGTAGTAATTGATTTAGAAGAAGAACTATTAATTGGAGAACATGTCTATTTTTTAGCAGATTTATTTGAATCGTTTAATCACCCGCCAAATAAACCAACTACTCCAACAGGACCTATTAAAATAAAAATAGGAGAAGAATACACTTATCAAAGTCAAACCATTGATCCTGAAGAAGACAATATTGAGTATCTATATGAATGGGGTGATGGGACAGATAGTGGATGGCTTGGTCCCTATAATTCTGGGGAAACTTGTGAAGCATCACATATATGGAGTAGATGGGGGACCTATAAAGTTAAAGTTAAAGCAAGAGACACTGAGGGATTAGAAAGCGAATGGTCAGATCCATTATCAGTAAGCATGCCAAAAAATAGATTTCTACAAAATTCATTTTACTTTAGATTCCTAGAGAGATTTTTAAATTCATTTCTTGTTTTACAATATATCTTTAGATGTGTACAATAACTGGAGGTTAAGAGTCGTATTACATTTATGATTAGAATCTACTAGTTTTAATTTCATGTATAACAGTTTTTAATCATGAAGCTAGATTAGAGGCTGTCTCATATAAATATCAAGCCTAACAGATTTTAATTTATAAATTTATGAAAGAAAAATGGTCCATTATCATTAACAGAAATTTGATAATAGGACTATTTGATATCTGTTTATTTTTTAACATTTTAAATTCTAGTGTAGCCCAGTTGCTTTCTCTACCCATGATGTCTTTAGCTTTTGTTCTGATGTCATAATTATCTTTATTTTCCCAGATATGTTTTATTTCTACCGATTCACCTGAGTCGTACGGCCCAATCCATTCTTCTAATGAACCGTCTCCCCAGTCAATGTAGTAGTATACCTCATCATCTCCATCTGGATCCAGAGACGTGAATTTAAATTCATATTCCTCTCCAGGTGTTCCGCTTGTTGGTCCATTTATCTCTGGTGCAATTGGTCCCCAGTCAAAGCTTTCAGGATCATAGTCAACCCATGCAATAAAGCCTCCTAAATTCAAAATATCATACTCGATATTAAAAAAGCCATTATATCCCCAATCAGGGCCCCATGTATTTTTACATATCCAGTATCCGCCATTACCTATAGATGGATCATCTTTCCAGCCTACAACAGTTATACCATGATTTACAAAATTTGGACAATCTTCATTGAAATCTGGATAATACTGTGATGGGAGCTTATGAAAACTTCCCCATCTTATAAAACGCTGTGAGGCCCAGAAATAAACCATGATAGGTCCCTTCTGGTAAATAAGTGATTTTATCGTATCTCTCAACTCAGGTATATTATAATATGTCCAACTTTCATCATAATCCGTTATCGGAACAAGTTGGTCTTCCCAATTTTCACATTTATCACTGCATGGGATATCATCATCTGCATAGTAACCAAGACATGACTCTAAAATTACTCCATTATGGTAATTACCAGCTGATGAAGTACTGTTTATAAAATAAAACACACAATTTTCAACATTTCCTCCATTACAGCTACCTGCATCTGGTAAACAAGAGAGTACGTATTGCTCAGAAAGATCAGGGTCTAACTCTGCGCATCCCTCTCGTATATTAATAACGCTTTCAAGTGCCCCCATTGCAGAAAAAAGCCAGCAACTACCACAGCCACCTTGATTTTTTACAGGAGATGTCCAATCCCTTCCATCAATATTTTTCCAGCTAAATTCCCCTGGAGTATTAATTAGATTAATATTAAAAAAATTTGGTACTTTACCTGATAAATCAATAGGAGGCATAGTTGGATAATCTTCATCAAAAACATAATTGCCAGTTACATCTTTTATTGTTTCACAATTGCAATTAGAAGAATTATTACTTCCCTGATATCCTGCTGATACTCCAGATCCTATAAGAATTATCATAAATACTGTTATTAATCCTTTATTAAGTACATTTTTTCTCATATTGTATCTCCTAAATTTAGATTAATGATTAGTTGATTAAACATTAATTTTATTTTTAAAAAATTGGACAGAGCAGCAACTATATTGAAAGAATTTTGATTTTGTTCAAATATGTTTTTTCAAATGATTAGAGGTTAAGAGCTAAATTGCTTTTTATGATTAGAGTTTCTACTCCTTATGAGCTGAACTTATGATTAGAGTTTGTAGGGTAATTAATCATACCTAAAAGGTTTTGTATCATCACTGTTTTTATTAATGAGTAACTATTTTGGGATTGTATTAAAGGTAGGTAAAGAAATGGATATTGAAATCGCATATATAATTGTAGGTGTTATGATATTAGTAGCAGCAATTGTAGGAGCAGGAATAATATACAGTGGCCTAGAAAAAATAGCCAAAGCAATAGAAAAACAAAAATAAATGTCAAATATCTAGCAGGTTTTAATCAAATGTACAGTGATTAGAAGCTTAGATTCTCGTCATAGCCTAATGATGAGTAACTTGCTAGGTTTAATTTCCAAAAATTTATTTTAAATCATTATATTAATAGGCACATAATATTTAAACAAATAAATGTTATTTATTTTTTAGATTTATGAAAAAAAATAGAATCAAAGCATGGATTAATTTAGCAAGGTTAGGATTTTATCCCTTTAATTTTGTTATTTATAGTATGGGTGCATTAATTGCACTAAAAGTTATAAATAATTTTAATATTATTGTATATGTTTTTGGGTTTATTTCAATTTTAATAATTGAAATTGGAGTTGCTTTTACTAATGATTATTTTGACTATGAAACAGATAAAATAAATAAAAATGCAGGACAGTTTAATGGTGGCTCTCAAGTAATTGTAAAAGGATATTTAAGTTTCAAAGATGTTAGAAAAGGCATATATATATTAATTATTTTACTAATTATATCTAGCTCAATTCTTATTTTAAGTGCTATAAACATTTCATCAATTTCAATAATAATTTTACTTTTACTTGGAATGTTTTTAGGTTGGGGTTATACAACTCCTCCTTTAAAATTTTCATATAGAGGATTAGGAGAATTTGTAAGTAGTTTTTCAGGAGGACCTTTAATTATCTTTTTTGGTTATTTTATACAAACTGGAATATGGACTGATCATCTCCCATGGTTGTTATCTGTTCCAATATTTTTGGCAACGTTTGGAAGTGCAATAATTCCAGAAATTGCTGATTATATCCCAGATAAAAAAGTCAATAGAAAAACTCTACCTGTACTATTAGGACCCAAACGGGCAATAATACTTTCCATTTGGATTAATACAGTTGCTGCAATATCTGGTATTTATCTATGGTATTTTAACATAATATCTGGACCCTTTTCATTAGCAATTTTTATTGTGATTCCTCATTTGATTTTATTATATACAGCGTTATTTAAATTATTAGATTTTAAGATATATAATAAAAAAATTGATGGAACATTAAAAATTGTACTATCTTATATGTTTTGGTATGCTCTCATTCCTGTTTTAACCTTATTAATATACTAACCAATAGTCAAATACCTGCTAGTTATAGAGATCATACTTAGCAGGTTTTATATTAAACACCTGTTATCTTAATCGTAAAATTGGGAGAAGATTTATATATAAATTGTTTAAAATATTTATATTGTTCAAAATATTTTGAAGAAAATTTAAATTAGTCGAATTCTTTTCATATCATACTATTATAATTGGAGGTAAAAAAAATGAAAAAAATTATACCATTTTTAATAGTTTGTTTATTTATATTCAGTGGACTAAATGTTGTAGCAACGAATATGAATCTTGATAATAAACGTCTTTTAGAATCAAACCGTCCAAAAATATATATTGCCCCAATCACCGTTCCAAATGCACAGGATTATCAAATAATCAATGGCAATGGAAAACAAACAAACGAGGGGCTAAAAACTTATTCTGTTACTTACCAACAACATCTAAGGAATGTTGATAATTATAAAGAGACAATAAAACAACATAAATCCAATGAAATGTTGAATAATCTAGAAACATATGATTATGTTATAATTACCACAGGAGACCTTCATAATGCAATTACTTCATCAACTTTCCTAGGGTGGAAAACTCTCATTGGTTTTAATGTTAAAATCGTCAATATCACAGACACTGAAATCGCATCCCAATCAGGTGATGATTTACCTGAAAAAATTAGAAACTTTCTTAGATCTTATTACGAAAATTGGGGAATAGAGTTTGTATTAATTGTTGGTAATCATGCAACTATTCCGATGCGGTACTGTTATCCAGATCCGACAAATCATAGATTTGATATTTTTGATTTTACAAGCGGAGAAGTCCCAACTGATTATTATTATGCAGATTTATCAAGTAGTGATTCTGACTCATGGGATCTAGACGGTGATGGGTACTATGGTGAATATGGACAGGACGCACCTGATTTTTTCCCAGAGGTATACGTAGGAAGAATTCCAACAAATATCAAATCCAGAATTACCTATGCTCTTGACAAAATTGTCACATTTGAGCAGGATACCGGAGAATGGAAAGAGCATGCATTGCATGTTGGAGCCTTTTTTTATTTTACAAACGAAGGAGGTAGCGGAAATCCTGCAATGGATGGTGCAAAGCTTTCATATTATATTGAAAATGATATAATGCAAGGTTGGACAATCAGTCATTATAGTGAACAGGAGGGATTGGAAAAATCTGTCTATAGTTGGCCTGCATTAAATGAAGCAGCGTTCATCAATGACTGGCGAAATGGTCAATACTCTGTTGTGAATTGGCAAGGTCACGGCTGGACGAATAGAGTTGCTCGAAAGGTTTGGTCTTCTGACAATGGAAATGGGATCCCTGAGGCAAATGAAATAGATTGGCCTGATTTCATCAATATTAATTCAAATCTTGATGATGATTATCCCTCAGTAGTTACTGCTGAATCATGTTATGTCGGTTGTCCGGAGCCAGCATCTGGCGGAAATCTAGGTATTGATCTGCTTACAGATCCCTCAATGGGTGCCTCGATTGGTGTAATTGCCTCAGCTCGTTCGCCCTATGGTTCTTATGATTGGCCAAATGATCCAGGTGGTTCTGATTCAATTATTTATGAGTTCAACCGTTTCATGATCAATGATTCAAAGAAGGTTGGTGAGGCCCTCTATGACTCAAAATACTTGTGCAATTATTATTATGGTTGGGCTCACTGGGCTGAATATCTTGATATGTACACATTCAATCTCTTCGGAGACCCATCCCTCGCTCTTCAAGGTATAACTGTAGAGAATCTACCACCTGATAAACCAACAATTGATGGTCCAAACACAGGGCGTCCTGGAACTGAATATACTTATAGTATAATTGCATCAGATCCAGATGAAGATTCTCTGTACGTTTTATGGGACTGGGGCGATGGAGAATTTTCTGATTGGCTTGGGCCATATAATTCTGGAACTGAGGTTTCTGATTCTCATATTTGGGATGAAAAAGGTTTATATACAATATCTGTAACAGTTAGAGATGAACATGGATTAACTGTAACTGCATACAAAGATTTCTGGATACAAAAGTCAAGATCGCTTAATGCTGTATTGCCAAGGATTTTCAAGTGTGTTCAAAACGCATTTCCAATTCTAAGATATCTCTTT
>JAHWGK010000059.1 GCA_020054495.1 Thermoplasmata archaeon
TAAAGTTAATGGAAAAAATGCAACACGAAGGCTATGAACGAGGTTCATAACCCTCATGAATTATCATAGAAGAAAAAGAAGAGAAAATTTGTTTTAATTATTAGTCACTGGGTGTGTATGGGTTGAATGCTGGGTCACCGTAGAGTGTATACTCATAGTATGCCATGTATTTGTGTTCTAGAACAATGCCAGAGCCTCCTGCTGCAGAGGGAATTAGTGTACCTGCAGCATCTTTTTCGGGATTTAATGGAGGAACCCATGTAAATGTAGCATCCCAGTCTTTTGGTAAATATCCATTTCTTGCGTTTCTAAGTGCTGTTCCAACATCTTTATCTCTGCCAAGGTCCTTGAAAAAGTCTTCATAAATTATGTGGCCAAAGTGAGGTTCTGGATATATTCCTTTTCTAGCATTTAATTTATTTATAATAATACCAACCCAGTTCCAGCGGTCCCATTTCAATCCTCTTGTCATGTATGGGTCCATATATCCACCTGGAACATTTGATTCAGTTGTTGATGCAATTAATGCATTTACTCCTGCATGTAATGGTGTTTGGCTTATGGCCTGTTCAGGATACATACCATCTATTTTACCACAGAAACAACTTTCTATAATCATTACTGATGGGCCAAGTTCCATATCTGCAACATTTCTAGTATCATGTGATCCTAGGTTAGTCATTACCGTTGCAATAAATGCAATAGCTCCTGTCCTACCGATCATATTAAACAAGAAATGAAATGGTGGTCTCCAACCGATAGTATTTGTCATAACATCTCCGGCTTCATATCCATTAGGCCAGCCATGGGCATTTTGCCATATGACATTAGATTCTTCCATATATTGTCCGCCTTTTACTGTGTTTTCGCCAGTTATTTTTCTAACGATGTTTGGTGCGAAAAGGAGTCTACTTACAAGGTTTGTTTTTTGAATTGTCTTTAAAGCATAATCACTAAATCCTTTTACTTGTGACTCGGTATAATACGTTCGTAAAACATCAAAACCTATTGGTTCTAAAGTTGCTTTTTGCAGAGCATCTCCAGTTATTGCGGTTTGTCCAGATGGCCATTTTACGATATTATCAGGTTTGCCTACAATTGTACGGATAAGACTCAGAAATAGTGGTTTCAAGAAATCTGTTCCACATCCAGTTTGTACCGTTGCTTTTTCTTTCCATTCTCCAAGATCTCTGATAATGTTGTCATAAAATATTGTTCTTGCGATAAGTGCACTGGCGTCTTGAGAATCCCAACCTGTTATTCTACCAACAATGTTTTCCTGAATAGGCGTATCTGTATAAACATCATTAGCTGTGTTTGAAAAATCTCCAGGAATTGGGTCAATATTTCCATATATTACATCACTTGGAATACCTATTCCATATTTTTCCGATAAATAACCTCCGCCAGCTGGTAGTAGATAATTGTCATAAATTATCTGAGGTAATACTACATTACCCCCAACAAGAGCAATGTATATTGGGTTTATTTCATAATAATCTTTTAGGGCTTTAAGACTACCATCTTTATTAATGTCAATGTCTACAAGTTTTGCAAGTAGTCCATTAATCTGATCATGTACTTCAATTACACGTCTATTTGAAGGAGTTTGTAAACCATGATTCATACGGACGCCATAATATCCAGGCATATTTTCATCTTTTTCAGTTCTTATATCATCGTCAGCAACAAAAGCAAATTCTGGCTTTCCAAAGATTATCCCTTTACGATAAGCAGTAAGATAAGGAGCCATTGAAGATAATTTTTTCATCATAGGGTATAATGGATCACTTAATTTTTGAATTTCTATGTTTACTGTCGCATGAGCAGAGTCAGTAACAAATAAATGTGTGGATCCACTTAAATGGAATTCCGATCCACCTAGATCATAGACAACAGTTTCAGTATATACTCTGTCGATTTTAAGTTTACCACTGTCATCTCTAACAGCTATTCCTCCACCGCCAGTATTAAGTCCACTGCCAAAAATTTCAGCGGGCCCATCAACTGTAAAAGAAACGACACTTCCAAATTCATCTGGATCTTCTTTACCTTTGTATTCACCAATACCTTCGAATTTAATTAAGGCGTATTTGTAATGCTCGGGAATTGTAAAGCTTCCCATATATGGATTGGCTGAAAGATCTTTTACTGAAGCAACCACTCGAGAAGGTAGTAAATTAAATCCTGTAACTTCTTTACTAAATGAATAATTTACACTGTCTAATACTTCAGGCTCATATGCATCAATTGGATTTGTAACAGTAACGTAATTTATATCCTCAAATTTTTCGCTAACTAACTCAATAGATGCATTTATGATGTCATCAGGATTATTGAATCTTAAAACATTGCCAAAACCTTCAACGTTACCACATACAATAGAACTTTCAACTCCTAAGTCATCGAGAACATCTTTTACTTCTAAATCCATTTTATCAGTTACAATAACAGGGATGCTAAGATAGGAAGCAAAAGGTGTAGCAAGTACACCAAGGTTATATCCAGATTGCGAATCTTCAATAATTAAAACACCTTTACTGCTTTTCCAATATTTCTTTGCAAATTCTAAAGAGGCGTTTTTCGATGATATTGAGTCTTTGATTATTTCATCAACGGTAATTCCTATTTGTTCTTCGGCTCTAACAACAGCACTAGAAGTATCCTCAAAATTTTTTATATATAAAGGTATAATATTCTGTTCACCTTCGGAGTCATAATTTACTGCTACAGGTGTAGCAATAAGCGGATAAAATTTACAAGTATCAGAGACAGCAATTGCCTCTGGCATATCTTTCATAACTCCAGCAATATTATAAAACTCATTTATTTTTGCGGTTTCCTCTGTTGTCTCTTCATACTCCCAGTAATATATTCCCATTCCCGCTAAAACCAGGATAATTACTCCAAATATGACTATTATTTTATCGTTTTTCTTCATGTATTATCCCCCATTTTGAATAATTCTCTATAACCTAGTATATTTACATCTTTCTATATAATATTTTCTATTATAATTAGTATTATTTAGATAGAATAATTTTTACTTGAATTAATAATTTTCTCTGGTGCTAAATAAACGTAGATTTGGCGAATATTTCTTTAGGGTTAAAGAGAATTACAGGGGGATGAAAATGTGGTTACGTACTATTTTGCGGAATGTGTTGATTTATCCGAAGTGAAATTATTACACAAAGCACTATATTACAATACCTTTATAGGCAAATAGTTAATTACCCTCGAAAGGAGTAAATTATTATGGTAGAAGAAGAAATGTCAAAACAACTACAAGATCAAATAAACCGATTACAACAAATGAGAATGCAGCTTCAAATGATAATTCAACAACGCCAACAAGCAGAACTAAGATTAAAAGAAATTGAGGAAGCTTTAGAAGAATTGGATAAAACAGATGCAAAAACACCAATTTATAAAAGTATAGGAGCAGTATTAATAAAAACCAAAGGTAAAAGCGAAGTTACAAAAGAGTTAAAATCAAACAAAGAATCATTAGAGTTAAGAAAAGATACTCTCGAAAAACAAGAAGGGAGGACCAAGGAGAAACTAAACGAACTGCAAAGTAAATTACAGAATGCACTTAGTGCATCAGGAAGTTTGTCATAATATTGATTGGAGGATAATAGACTAATATGTTTAAGAATCGATACTTTTCCGCAAAAAATGATTTTAAAACTGGTTTTCTCTTTAAATTTTTGTTTTTTTTAGGAATTCTTCTTTTAATTGTTTTTATTTTTTTAAAAGTAAGTTCTTTTTTCATAGGTGGTGAAAGTTCAGGTATTTTTAGACAAATTTATGATTTTGCTCAGACTACAGCTCCTGATTCTATACTTGCTTTTTCAATTATATTAATTGCTGTAAGTTTTATTTTTTATTTTTTCCATTCTCAATTTGCAAAGCTTGCAAAAATTGCAGATGAAATAGAAAATGAAGAAGGTTTAGAAGATATTGACTAAAAAATAATTTATTTCCCAAATCTTCTCTTCCTCTGTTGGCAAGTCCTTATAGCCCTAAGGAATTCTCTTTTTTGAAATGCTGGCCAGTAAACATCTGAGAAATATAGCTCTGAGTATGCAAGCTGCCATAAAAGAAAATTAGATATTCTTTCTTCACCTGAGGTTCGAAGTATTAGATCGGGGTCAGGTATCCCATTGGTGTACAAGTACTTTGAAACTATTGGCTCTTTTATGTCTTCTATTTTCAAACTACCCTCTTTTACAGCACCAGCAATTTTTTGAATTGCCTGGATTATTTCCTCTCTTCCACCATAAGCTAAGGCAATATTGAGTGAGTATTTGTCATAATCTTTTGTTTCATCCATAATAAATCGTGCTGATTTTGATATATCATCAGGTAAAGATTCTAAGTGTCCGATTACTCTAATTCTAACTTGATTTTTATGTATGCGTGAATCTTTTGAGGCGCTTTCAAGCTCTTTTTTACATAGATCCATAAGTTCTCTAACTTCGATACTATCTCTTTCAAAGTTTTCTGTTGAAAAAGCATAAACAGTCAAATTTTTAATACTCAGGTCAAAACACCATTCCAAAACTTCTTCAAGTTTATCTCTCCCAAAAATATGACCTTTATTTGGAGATAGACCAAGTTCTTCGGCAAAACGTCTGTTTCCATCCATTATAATTGCAACATGCTCTGGAGCTTTATTTTTTTTTATTTGGTCAATAAGTTTGTAGTCCCGAAATTCATCAATTTTTTTTGAAATATGATTATAAGGAGCAGAATTATAAATCATCGAACCAAGTTTTCTTATAATATTGCTATGAAGAGCATACTCTTCTAATTTATCTATTTGTTTTCCTGCAAGTGATTTCAGTGATGGTTTTTTCGATGGGATTTTCTCTTCCTCCAATTTCTAATTAATTATTTTCTATTATTTATATGTGTTGAACATTTGGAGTAAAATAATATGAAAAAAAAAGAGATTTAATCTAAATTATTGATATTTGATTTTCTAATTTACTTTATGTTTTTATTTACAAACTTTTTAATATCCTCAACGTGGTCAAGAATTATCTGTGCTTTTCTCACACCAAACCTAAAAGGATAAGCATCATTTTCGTCTCTCTTCAAAATAATCACGGGATTTCCATTATATTCATCAAACTCTACTGGCATTCTCTATACCTCTGAATTATATTAACTAATTACTTATACAAAACTGTTTTCCTTTTTTAATGTTTTCTTTATCTTTTTTTAGACGTCTAGAATGTATACAAAGCGTTTAAATAACAAAAAGATATTTCGACTCCTTACACTTCAAAGGTGATAATCTGGGTAATATAAGACAGACGTTCATAAAAAATATTGCAATAGAACTTACAGAAAGATATCCAAAACAGTTTAAACATGACGATTTTCAACATAATAAAAAAAAGGTTGCGGAATTAAGCGATGTAAGTAGCAATCTTATAAGAAACCGCATAGCTGGATATATAACTAGATATTTAGCATCTCAAATTAAAGGAAAACCTACCCCACCAATTTCTGAGTAGTAACCCAAAACTTATTTTAATGGAGGCGAATCTACATTTGGGTGAATTTATAGAAAAAATCGAAAAGGCTATAGCTGATTTGCAAAATGGAAAATTTATCTTAATTTACGATGATGATAGTCGAGAAGGAGAAACAGACTTAGTAATTGCTTCAGAATTTGCAACCCACGACTCAATAAAAACAATGAGAAGAGACGGTGGCGGGCTTATTTTTCTTATGATTTCAAACGAAGTTGCCATCAAATTAAAACTTCCATTTCTTGCAGATATGTATTCAGAAATAGACAATAAATACCCCGTGTTAAAGGAACTTGTTCCAAATGATATACCCTACGATACAAAATCTTCTTTTTCACTATATATTAATCATAGAGAGACATTCACAGGAATAACTGATATTGATCGTAGTTTAACTATGAGAAAATTTGCTGAACTAGTTAAAAGAACTGAAAATCTTAATGATGGTCAAGCTACAAGGATGTTTGGAAAGGAATTTAGATCTCCGGGACATGTCCCAATTTGTGTTGCTACAGAAAAACTTCTTGATGTAAGAAAAGGTCATACAGAACTTGTGATTTCTATGATGAAAATGGCAAATCTTACTCCTGCTGGAAGTGGCTGTGAAATTATGAGTGATAACGGCAGAGCTTTATCAAAAGATAATGCAAAAAAGTATGCCGATGATCATGGTCTGACTTTTTTAAAGGGAAACGAAATAGTTGAAGCGTGGAAAAAATGGTTAAAGTAATGGCAACTGGAACTTTTGATCTCCTGCACCCGGGACATATTTATTACTTGAAAGAAGCAAAGAAACTAGGAGACACATTAGCTGTTGTCGTAGCAACTGACTCTACAGTTCGAAAGTTAAAACATGAACCAATTAACCCAGAAGAAATACGGCTTCATCTAGTTAAAGAGTTAAAGATTGTTGATGAGGTTTATCTTGGACATGAAGAGGATATGTATGAAGTTGTAAAGGAGATAAAACCAGATATTATTGCACTTGGTTTTGACCAGATACATAATGAAAATAATATTAAATCTGAGTTGAAAAATCGTAAAATTGATACTAAAGTTGTACGGCTTTCAGAATTTAAAGGCGGAAGTGATCTTGAAGGGACTCGTAGGATAATCGGTAAGATTATATCTGCATATGAATTCCAAAAAAGTATGGAGAGAATCGAGGAAAAATGAAAAGAATAGGTATTGCTGATACAACATTTGCACGATATGATATGGGTAAAGCCGCCATTGATGAATTGAAATCAAATGATACTGGTTTTAAAATAGTACGATACACAGTTCCTGGAATAAAGGATTTACCGGTTGCATGTAAAATACTGTTTGAAGAACATAATTGTGATATAGTTATGGCTCTTGGTATGCCTGGCCCTGAGCCTATCGATAAACAATGTGCTCATGAAGCAAGCACAGGTCTTATACAAACACAGCTGATGTGCAACAGACACATCCTTGAAGTTTTTGTTCACGAAGATGAAGGAAAAGATGAAAAAGAGCTTGCATGGCTTGCAGATAGACGTGCCCGCGAGCATGCGCTAAACACTTTAGATTTACTTTTCAAACCTGAAAAACTTGTTAAAAAAGCAGGGAAGGGTCTGCGTGAAGGGTTTGAAGATGCAGATCCTTTAAAAATTTAAGAGGCGGAGGAAATATGGCAAAAGAAGAAAAAATAAAGATTGGAGCTGTCGTATCTGAGTTCAATTATGATATAACGATGGTGATGCTTGAAAGAGCAAAAGAACATGCACAGTTTCTTGGAGCGGAAATAACACAAACTGTTAAGGTACCAGGCGTTTTTGACATGGGACTTGCGATAAAGAAACTATTAGAAAAAAAGGATGTCGATGGCGTGGTAGCCATTGGAGCCGTAATTGAAGGAGAAACAGAACACGATCAAATCGTAATTCAGCATGCATCAAGAAAAATTGCTGATCTCTCGATAGAATATAATAAACCTGTTGGCTTTGGTATCTCTGGACCTGGTATGACACGACTGCAGGCAGAAGAACGAATTGAGCGTGCGAAATCAGCTGTTGAAGCAGTGGTAAAACTCCATAGAAGATTAAAACTCTAAAGAAAGTTTTATTCTATTCCTTTTTTTCCTTATCTATCATTTTAAAAATTGAAGGCAAATGAATTGTATAGGATCCATCTCTCTGTATAATAATTGGCTCTTCTTCTAAAAGTCCTTTAAGATCTATTTTGTATTTGCCTGATCTTTCAATACCTATTGTCTCTGGCGTGTCAGATCCCTGAACTTTGGATTCTATTTTTTCGATAGCTGCCTTCCTATAACTGTCATCAGTAATAATTTCAATATCTTCTTTTTTATCTGGAACTATTTTTTTCTGTTCTGGAAAATGTTGCTCCATTACCTTGCGTACATCTTTTGGTTTTAGATTAACCCAATTTCCAGATTGGTCAATTATATCCTTGCTTTGATTGCCCATTAATTCCAATATAGCAGAATTTATGTCTTTTCCAACTTTCTCAGTTAGACTGGTTCTCTCTTTTTCATTTAATGGTTTTTTTGTGAAGAAAAAACGATTTCCTCCACAATCTAGACAACCTTTTAACAGCTGAGAAGATCCTTCTTCAAATACACGCCCACATTTAAGGCACTGGTGAGGCATCTTTATTTAACTCCTCGACCAGGTATTATTTTTGTTTGAATCATGTTCCGATCCTTATGCACAGTTTTTAATAGATTCGCAGGCCCAATTAGAGTCAAACGAGGTTTTTTTGTCATTCCTAGTATTTTCTGAATAAACGTAGCGTTATCCTGACCATATCCTTCCATTTCAACTCCAATAAAAGTATCATGTTCAATTTCTTTCATTGTATTTTCTATTAGACTTGTCTGTTCCAGCGGTGTAAGACCATATTCTAATACTAGAATATTTCCTTTTTTAACTTCTTGTAAAATGAATTTTAACTTTTCATCAGATGACAGCGCTCCTAATTTCTGGCGAGATACAAGATTAAATGAAATTCCTCTATCTTTTTTGGTCAATATATCTACCTCCGTTTTTTCCTTTTTGTTTTACGGAAATGCGCGACCATCGTTGAATACAGGTTTTCTGAGTTGTATCCAGTTAAGGCGCTTATCGGGACAACAGGATGTTGTGGAAAAGCGGATTTTAAAGTAGCAGGGCTTGAATCTTCTACATCTATCTTATTTGCGGCAATTAAAACAGGAAGACCTCTTGCCTCGAGGTTTCCAAGAATAGTAACATTAACCTGTGTGAACGGGTCCTGCGTGGAATCCATGACAAGCAATACTCCATCAATACCTTCAAGCCATTTTATAGATTCTATAACGCCTTCAGTTGCTTCCTTTGCTCTTCTTTTTGCTTCTTCTTTACTAAGGCCATATGTATTCATAAATTCTCTAAAATCTACTTTAGTAGCAATTCCAGGTGTATCTACAATATCCATATAAAGAGAAGAATTTCCATTATCCACTTTTACATCTTTTTTCCATTTGGCTCTTCGTGTTTCGTGAGGAACCTCAGAAACACTGCCCATTATATCGCCTGTCCAATCACGAAGGATACGATTTGCTAAAGTTGTCTTACCAACATTTGGCGGACCGTAAATACCTATCTTAGCATGTTTTTTACCAAAAATTTTCTGAAGTATACCAGAAAGACTTCCTCTTCTAAATAATCCCATCCAACTGTTCCTCCTAGCAACTAGGTTGAGTGCTCAGATTAGGTATATTTAAACTACTTTATTAGTTTAATGGTAAAATGTTTTAATATGTCGTTACAATACGAGAACAAAATAGGAAATTCCTTTTATTAAAAAGGATTTTAGATTAAGTATTCTGTAAATTTATGAAAATCCTTAAATAGCCACAAACTCATTAGTGGTATCTCGAATTTAATTTGGGAGGTGTGACTATTATGACTGAAGAAAATAAAGTGGTTGAGGATGTAGAACAAATTGGTTCACTTAAAGAAAAATTACTAGCGGTATCAAGTGAGATAGATACAATTAAAAATTCTTTTTCTAAAAGCGCACAAGATCTATCAAGGATACAGGGTATGTTAAACGTAGAACATCTAGATGAAATAGGTGGCATACTAGAAACTTTTGAAAGTAAAGTCTCAGAGGCGGAAAAAAAGAGAACGGAAGCCGCAGATGGTGCAAGAAAATACAGTGAAGAGTTAGAAAAAGAAAAAGAACGGCTAATCAAACTATGGGATGCATATAAAAATCAGGAGGAAGAACTTTCTAATACTGAGAAGAAAGTTGCTGAGTATGAAGAACATGCAAGAACAGCTGAAGCCTCTAAAAAACAACTTGAAGATGACTTAACTGCAAGGATTAATACGCTTACTCAAAGGCTTGAGGAAAACGAAAATAAAGCAAATCAATTTGATGAGTATAAACAAAGATGCGGAGAATTTGATACAATACAAAATCAACTAGAGCATGAATTACATACCTTAAAGGAAGAAAATGCAAACAAACAGAATATTATAAATGATATGAACAATCAGATCAGTGAATTAAGAAATATGGAGAATTACTCAGAGTACAAAGAAAAATACGAAACAATGACTGTAGAATATGAAAAAGAAAAAGAACGACTTACAAAGTTATACCATTTATATGAGGAAACAGACTCTGAATACAAAAAATTAAGTGAAGAAAACAAAAGCTGGCAGAATTGGTATAACTCAAATAAAGAAATTTTTAACAAGTTGTTCGCCTCAGTTCCCTCAGAAAAAACAACAGATACACCGATAGATAATTCACCAAACATTCCAGAAGCTCCAGAGAATCCAACGAAGAGAAAATCTAAAAAGAAGCTAAGATTAAAAAAATAAAATTAACTCTCTTTTTCCTTTTTTTAATAATTTTAGATAAGTAGTTTATGGCTTTGCATAATAATCCATGCTAATAGTTGTTTTGCACATATCAGAAATACCCATTAAAATTGAGGAAAAAGATGGTATGATAATTCTTGATTAGCTCGTGTTGCATATCGATATTTGAGATGATGCAACATGAAAAATACGA